>CAKQOW010000030.1 GCA_934256595.1 uncultured Clostridia bacterium | reverse complement strand
GACCTCTGCTTGACAGAATGGAAATCATAGAGGTAAGCGGATATACCGAAGAAGAAAAGCTTGCGATAGCAGACAGATATCTGATACCTAAAAAAGTGAAAGAGCACGGCCTCAAGGAAGAAAACATAACCATCACAGAGGGCGCTGTCAGAGACCTTATCAATTACTACACCAGAGAGTCAGGTGTCAGAAATCTCGAAAGAGAGATTGCAAATCTGTGCAGAAAAACAGCCAGAAAAATGGTTTCGGGAGAAGCGGAGAGCTTTGAGATAACTTCTGAAAATCTTTCGGATTATCTTGGCAAGAAGAAGTACAGATATGATATAATAAAAGGGGAAACCGAGGTCGGCGTTACAACAGGACTTGCGTGGACCATAGTAGGCGGAGACACCCTGTTTATAGAAACAACGGTTGTACCGGGCACAGGCAAGCTTGTTCTCACAGGACAGCTGGGCGAGGTAATGCAGGAGTCAGCAAAGGCAGGCATCAGCTATATCAGATCTATTGCGGGAGAGCTTGGAATTAAAGAGGACTTCTACAAGACACAGGATCTGCATATTCATATCCCTGAGGGAGCAACGCCAAAGGACGGTCCGTCAGCGGGCGTTACAATGTGCACTGCTATGATTTCAACCCTTACCAACACACCGGTAAGAAAAGACATAGCTATGACAGGTGAGATAACCCTGAGAGGCAAGGTTCTTCCTGTAGGCGGCATCAAGGAAAAGGTGCTTGCAGCTCACAGAGCCGGCATCAGAAAGGTTCTGCTTCCTGCAGACAACAAGGCGGACATTGACGATATACCTGAAAAAGTAAGAAACGAGATAGAATTTGTTTTAATTTCAAATGCCAGAGAGGCGCTTGATCAGGTTCTGGTAAGGTAGGTACTCAAATGAAAATCAAAACTTCGCAGCTTGAGGCTGTTGCCGTAAAACGCAGTCAGTATCCCGAGGACAATATGAAAGAGATAGCCTTTGCCGGCAGATCAAATGTCGGCAAATCATCGCTTCTCAACCTCATAACAGGCCGCAAGGCTCTGGCAAGAGTATCGGGAAGCCCCGGCAAGACCAGAACAATTAACTTCTATAACATCAACGGGGATTTCAGAATTGTTGACCTGCCGGGATACGGCTATGCCAAGGTATCCAAATCAGTTACAGAAAACTGGGGAGATATGATGGAGCAGTATTTCTCGGCAAGGCACGGACTTATCAAAACCGTGCAGCTGGTGGATATACGCCACGAGCCGTCAAAGCAGGATATCCAGATGTACGAATATCTCAAGCATTACGGTCTTGACGGTCTGGTGGTTGCAACCAAGGCTGACAAGATTTCAAGAAATCAGATGAGCAAAAACATAGCGGTTATAAGGAAGGCGCTGGGAATGAAGCCTGAGGACAAGGTAATTGCCTGCTCTGCGCTCAAGAGAACGGGACAGGACGAGCT
Source organism: uncultured Clostridia bacterium (assembly GCA_934256595.1). Lineage (GTDB taxonomy): Bacteria > Bacillota > Clostridia > Peptostreptococcales > Anaerovoracaceae > UMGS973. Next base: position 26,414 of record CAKQOW010000030.1, on the reverse strand, counting down.
TTTAGACGAGATAGAGAGATTGTTGGGAGAATAGATGAATTTTTTCAGTTTCAGAGTTTTGGGCAAAAGAATAAAAGCCATCAGATTTATGATGAAGGACAAATCTGTCAGATGGTACAAAAAAGCACTCATTGTGGCGGGAATAATATATCTGGTCTTGCCCATAGATATAATTCCGCCGGTTTTCGGGCCGATTGGAGTTATAGACGACTTTCTGTTCTGGGTGTTTATTCTCTGGTACTTAAGCGATGAACTGGACAGGTACTGGCTTGGAGACAAAAGCGTGGACCTTTCAAAAAAATACAAAGACACAGTTGACGATGTGAATTACACCGTAGAAGAAGACAAAGGAGGACCTCAAAGTGACAGATAACACTATAGGTACAGTTCTCATAACAGAAGAACAGATAACAGCAAGGGCAAAAGAGATCGGCAGGCAGATTTCAGAGGAATTTGCAGGCGAGGAGGTAATGCTGATAGGTATACTCAAAGGCGCGCTTCCATGGATGGCAGATGTTATGAAAAACATCACTTTGGATTGTACCATTGATTTTATGGCATGCTCTAGCTACGGCTCATCAACAAAAACCTCAGGTGTTGTAAAAATAAACAAGGATCTGGACTCGGATATCGAGGGCAAAAATGTTATAATAGTAGAGGATATTGTTGACTCGGGCATCACTCTGAGCTACCTTGAGAAATATCTTGCCAACAGAGGACCTAAGACAATCAGGCTCTGCACGCTTTTGGACAAGCCTGCAGGCAGAAGAAGCGATGTTGAAGCGGACTATGTCGGCTTTGAGGTTGAGGATCTTTTCATAATAGGCTACGGTCTTGATTATGATCAGAAATACAGAAACCTCCCGTATATCAGTTATCTAAATGAATAAATTTATACATACAAAGGAGAAATAAAATGGGTTACGAAGTAAAAATCGGATTATCAAACAAACACCTTCATCTTCAGAAGGAACACATTGAAATTCTTTTCGGTAAGGGTCACGAGCTGACACCGACAAAGCCTCTGGTACAGCCGGGACAGTTTGCCTGCGAAGAGAAGGTTGATATAGTAGGACCTAAGAACACTCTCAAAGGCATCAGAGTTTTAGGACCTGCAAGACCTGAAACACAGGTTGAGGTTGCAATGACAGACGCGAGAACTCTCGGCATCAAGGCTCCTGTAAGAGAATCAGGCAAGCTTGAGGGAACTCCGGGCTGCAAAATCGTAGGACCTTGCGGAGAAGTTGAAATAGACCACGGCGTTATCGTTGCATTAAGACACGTACACCTTTCACCTGCACAGGCAGAAGAAGCAGGCGTTAAGGACAAGGATATCGTAAGCATCAAAATCGAAGGCGAAAGAGGCCTTGTATTCAACAACGTGCTTGTACGTTCAGGTGATGCTCACGAAAGAGAAGTTCACCTTGACACTGACGAGGGTAATGCAGCCGGCTGCGGACCTGACGCTGTCTGTACTATAATCAAATAGTAATATACTATATGGCAAACCGGCATCACAGTATGCCGGTTTATTAGTTTTAAGGAATGGAGGATATATTTTGGCTGAGCTTAACAAAATGGAAACAAAACCTATGCTGCCCCTTATCATATCAATGGCAGTGCCGCCTCTGATATCTATGTTTATGCAGTATACCTATAACTTCGTGGACTGCATGTTTGTATCGTGGCTTTCAGAGGACGCACTGACGGCGGTTTCACTGGCCTTCCCCATAACCACGTTTATGGTCGCCATGTCCATAGGACTTGGAGTCGGAGTCAACGTGCTCATAGCAAGGTATCTGGGCCAGAAAAATCAGGATATGGCAGACAGTGTGGTGTCAAACGGCATAATTCTCTCGGCAGCCTGCGGCGCTGTTATAACTTTAGTGGTGCTGCTTATAATGAAGCCGTTTTTTGCATCATTTACAGACGACCCTGTCATATATGATATGGCGGTTGACTATATGGGAATATGCGCTTTTATGGAGGTTGCCAGTATGGTACATATCTGTATTCAGAAGATAATTCAGGGTACGGGCAATATGATTGCGCCAATGTGGTTTCAGATTGCAGGAGTGCTGCTTAACTTTGCTCTGGACCCGTTTCTCATCTTCGGTATATGGATATTCCCCGAAATGGGCATAAAGGGAGCCGCGGTATCTACCGTATGCGGATATACATTCTCAATGATACTGGCGTTTTATGTGCTTATCTTCCGCAAACAAAAGGTAAGGATTAAAGTAAAGGGCTTCAGAATTGATTTTAAGATATTCAAAGATATATTTGTAATAGGATTTCCGTCCTTTGTGATGAACGCCCTAGGAGCGTTTATGACATATTTTACGAATATATTTCTCGTTGCATATTCGACTACTGCGGTGGCGTTTTTCGGAGCATATTTCAAGCTGCAGCAGGTAGTTATAATGACGCTCAATGGTCTTGTGCAGGGCTGCATACCTATTATGAGCTATAACTTTGGGGCGAAAAACGAAGAAAGACTCAATCTGGCGTTCAGATACGGCAATATTATAGGTATTATACTTACAGGCGTGAGCATAATTGTTTTATGGCTGTTTCCGTCACAGGTGCTTACCATATTCAATGCATCGCCTGCAATGATGTCATTTGGTGTGCCGGCGCTTAGAATCATGTGTGTAAGTTATGTGTTTGCCTCGATAGCAACTATGGTGGCATCTCTGATGCAGTCGACTAAGAGAGTAGGTTTCAGCCTGCTGATAAATGTATTAAGGCAGCTTGGACTTCTGCTTCCGTTTATGTGGGTACTTTCAAAAATAATGGGAATGGACGGAATCTGGTATGCATTCATAGCGGCAGAGGTTATTACTGCAGCTATAAGCTGGATTATTTACAAGAGATACCCGGTGAGACTCTGAATAATAATAAAAATTCTTTGTAATGCTATACAAAGAATTTTTTTATGCTGTCTATGGCTATGGCAACAGAAACATTTCTGTAAAATTCAGTATCGGCTATGTCGGGCTGGCCGGAAAGAGCCTTGGCCTTTGATATTCTGTACCTTATGGTATTTGTGTGGCAATTCATTTCTGCAGAAACAGCTGCAAAATCACCATGATTTCTGGAGTATGACAAAACAGTTGAATAATATTCGGGTTTGTCCTTGATACCCCGGAGATAGTCCTCTGAGAATTTCAGTATGTAAGGGCTTTTGATAAGCGGGGTAATCAGCTTGTATATGCCGATATTGCTGTAATATCCGAAGTTCTTTTTTTCGGCTTCGGAGGCGCAGTGACAGTAATAGCTTTCTTTAAAGCCCAGATCAAGATGCTCAAATGCGATATGAACATCACTTAGGGAAACTGCCAGTTTGCAGGGGTTGACAGGCAGAGTTTCGAGAGCTTCCCTGAGTATTATATCATGACTTGAAATATCGTCTTTTGATGAGGTTATAATTATGAAGAGTCCGTTGTCAAAGCCGCAGGTCAGAATTTTATCCTTGAGGCTTCTGTTTCTTGACAGCGACATATATATTCTGTCCGCATTCATAGGAGCATCGTCTGTATATTTAACATACGCTACAGTTATATATCGCTTAAGCTCCAGCGAAATACTGTAGCAGATTGCGGTGACCTCCTGTGCGGACAGATATGAATTTATCATATCCTGTATGTTGTCTGTATTGAGGACTGCATCATCATCAGTATGCAGCGCCGCCATTATTTCAAATATTATGTTTTCAAAATAAAGCTCCCTGCCGAAAGAATATATTGGCATATTGTGTTCATCCGAAAACTGCAGCACCTCATCGGGAAGTTTTTCAAAGATAACACCTTTGAAAGCGATAGCAGATACTCCGCAGTCATACAGGGATTTTACGGCATCAATTATAATATCGGGATTGCTGCATGCAAAAAGCAGGCTTGTTATAACGAAGCTGTCCTTTACAAAATCAATATCGCCTTTATAATCCACCCCGGGTGCAAACTCGTAATCTGCTATGCCTGCAGTTACAACTTTTCTGTCAAGACCGCCGCTGCCTGATATCAGTTTCAGACTGTCAAGACCGGGCAGCCTTGGAATATCTCTCACTGTTAAAGCCATAATATTCCTCGTTTCTGTTCTGTATTTATGTAATATATTCTAACGGCTTATTTGTAAAATGTCAAAATAAAGTTGTAAATAATATAAAAAAATTACAAAACAAAAACTTCGTTAAAATGATAAAATTTAGAACAGATAAAACAGGAGGACAAGAGGATAATATGAAAAGAACAGTCAGGTCAGATATATGTCTTTTGGGTGCTGCGATAATATGGGGCTTCGCATTTGTTGCACAGCGTGACAGTATGGATACGATAGGTCCGTTTCTATACAGCGCCATTCGTATGTTTTTAGGTTCACTGGCACTGGTGCCGATATTTCTGATAACAGACAGCATTAAAAATAAAAACAGAGAAAATACCGAAACAGCCGCAGAAAAAAACAATAGCCGAAGGACTTTAATAAAGGGAGGAACTGTTGCCGGAATTGTGGTTTTTTTTGCAGCTAATATGCAGCAGGTGGGACTTGTTTCAACTGATGCAGGCAAAACAGCTTTTATTACGGCGCTGTATATACTGCTTGTGCCGATTATAGGTATATTTATGAAGCACAAAACAAACATAAACAATTGGATCGGCGCTGTAATCGGCGCAACAGGTCTTTATTTTCTCTGCGTAACAGCGCAGTTTACGGTTGCAGCAGGCGATATGATTGTATTCATAGGCGCTTTCGGATGGGCTGCTCATATCCTTATAATAGACTATTTTGCGCCTAAAGTTAATGTAGCCAAGCTTATATGTCTGCAGTTTGCAGTTGCAGGCCTCATAAGCCTGATAGTAGCATTCATAGTTGAGGATAATACTTTTGCCGCAGCAGTTGCATGTGCGCCAAGTCTGCTTTACACAGGTATTGTTTCATGCGGTATCGGATTTACACTGCAGGCTGCAGGTCAGAAAAACGCAAATCCCACAACAGCTTCTATACTTCTCAGCATGGAGTCTGTATTCGGAGTTTTGGCCGGATTCATATTTCTTAATGAGACAATGACAGGGAGAGAACTGACAGGCTGCGTACTGATGCTTGCAGCGGTAATAATTGCACAGCTTCCGGTAAGAAAAAAGAATAATAAAATTACGGACAAATAAAAGAAAATCTCTGAATCGTGCTGACTCAGAGATTTTCTTTTTCGTGTGAATTTGAGGTTTCAGGTCTGACAGTGTCCATAACGTGCTCTTCCTTGTAGGCCTCTGCGGCCGCTTTGTTAAACGGTTTGTATATATCCGTTGCGAATTTCATAAATACAGTAAGCGACAGGAAAACCAGCAGGGTTGTTATTATTGCAGCAGAATAAAAGCCTATGCCAAGAGCAAGGCCTATGCAGGCGCAGGCCCAGAGTCCCGCAGCGGTTGTAAGTCCCTCTACCTTGCGGCCGCCTCCGCGCATAAGGATCGTACCTGCGCCGAGAAATCCCACGCCTGTGACAACCTGAGCACCAAGTCTTGCAGGGTCTGTAGCAAGCCCCATAATATCCACCATATACTGATTTGTCAGCATTACAAGAGTGGCTCCGAGGCATACCAGTATGTGAGTTCTGAAGCCCGCGGGGCGTTTGTTCATTGCTCTGTTAAGTCCGATTACTCCGCCGCATATGACAGCCAGAACAAGCCGGAGTGTTATTGAGAGCAGATTTATCTCGTGCAGATTTGTATTAAGTACAAAATTATGAAAATCATTCATTATATTCACCTCTGAGATTATTATACACAAGAGGGCGTAAATTGTGGTAAAAAAATTTTAATTATTTAACATTTATATATTATTTTCAGCGAAAATATTGTATGATAACTATATATGGGATTTTAGAAACTGACATTTAACGAAAGAAAGGGTTGAAATATGAAACTGAGAAGCAAAAGCACCTATTTTAAACTGGGGCTTACTATATTTATAGCGGGCTGCGCGCTGATAGTATTCTTTTTTACGGCGCAGACTGTCGGTGATCTTACCAAATACATAGCGATAGTTGCAGATGTGCTCAAGCCGTTTATAATCGGATTTGTACTGGCATATCTGATGTGTCCTGTGTACAACGCCTGCGTGAGAAGATTAAGACACATGCTGTCAAAGAAACTTACAGATCAGAGGAGAAGTTTAAGAATTGCAAAGGGAGTTTCCCTTGTTGTTACTTTCCTGCTTCTGATTGCAATTATAGCGGGACTGCTTTACCTTGTAATTCCGCAGATGGTGGAGAGTATAGCAGGCCTTGTGGTGGTGCTTCCGGATTATTTTGACAAGGTTATAGACTGGATGCAGACAAAGGCGCAGGTTTACCCTCAGATATGGTATCCTATTGAAAACGCCGTAAGCAACAGCAATGACAAAATAATGGCATGGCTGACCGACAAGGTGCTTCCTGCATCAATGGATATGGTAGACAGCATTACGGCAGGAGTTGCAAGCGTGGTATCCGTATTTTTGAATATACTGATAGGTCTTGTTTCAATGATATATATGCTTGCAAGCAAGGACATCTTTACTGCCCAGAGCCGCAAGCTGTGCTATGCGACAATGAAAAAAGAACGTGCCGAAAGAGTTATAACAGGCGCGCATAATGTCAATCATACCTTTGGCAAATTTGTAAGCGGCAACCTGCTTGACTCCCTTATAATAGGTGTGTTGTGTTTCATATTTATGGCGATAATAGGCTGGCCGTATGCAGTGCTTATAAGCGTTATAGTAGGTGTGACAAACTTCATACCGTTCTTCGGACCGTTTATCGGAGGTATACCGTCGGCGCTTCTTCTGTGCACAGATAATATATGGACCGGAATTTATTTCGGAATATTTATAGTAATTCTGCAGCAGATAGACGGCAATGTGATAAAGCCTAAGGTGCTGGGTGAAACTATAGGACTTCCTAGCTTCTGGGTAATGTTCTCAATCGTAGTTGGTGGAGGACTGTTCGGATTTATGGGAATGATTCTGGCAGTGCCTGTATTCGCGCTGGTCTGGTCCTATGTGGGCTACAGAATGAATATGAAGCTTGACAGATATAATCTGGCTACAGAGCTTGACGATTATATGGATAAGGACATATATAATCTGAGGGAGGTTAAAATCTTCAGCAGGTTCAGGAAAAAACAGAGAAAGGCAGAAGAAAAATCTGATGACAATAGCGAAGATAACTGATATCTTAAACAAAAAAATACCGGCAGAGCGCCTTATAGCCGATGCGGATATGAAGCAGTATACATCATTTAAGGCAGGGGGCAGGGCGGACCTTCTGGTAATGCCCGGGTCTTACGATGAGCTTATATACATCACAGATACATTGAAATCTGAGGGCGCGCCCTATATGATAATGGGCAACGGTTCAAACATACTGGTTAAAGACGGAGGCTACAGAGGCGTTATAATCAGAATTGATGACGGCTTTTCGGATATACAGGTGCAGGATTCCTCAATAATCGCGGGAGCCGGCGCGCTGATGTCTGCGGTAGCCAGAAAAGCACTTGAGGCAGAGCTTACGGGATTTGAATTTGCATCTGGCATACCCGGCAGTATAGGCGGTGGTGTGTTTATGAATGCGGGAGCCTACGGCGGGGAGATTGCAGACGTTATAGAATACGCAAAGGTCCTCGAAAAAGCCTCAGGCAGTATTAAACAGATACCGGCCCCAGAGCTTGAGCTTTCATACAGGCACAGCGCGCTGCAGCTAAGCGGCGATATTGTTCTTGAGGTAAAGCTTAACCTGAAAAGGGGCAGCCACAGCAATATTGCAGAGGAAATGAAAACCCTGACGGCCAGAAGAAACGAAAAACAGCCGGTTCAGTATCCAAGCGCAGGCAGCTTTTTTAAACGTCCGGAAGGATATTTTGCAGGCCGGCTGATACAGGACGCAGGACTAAAGGGTCTGTCTGTTGGAGGAGCCAAGGTTTCCTCGAAACATTCGGGCTTTATAATCAACACAGGGGGCGCGACAGCTACGGATATATTAAGTCTAATGAGGCTTGTTCAGAATACGGTATATGATAAATTCGGCGTTATGATGGAGCCGGAAGTAAGAATTATAGGGGAAGATGCCTGATGAAATACAAAATGACATTTGATTATCACACACATACGGTTTTTTCACATGGCAAGGGTACTATAGCAGAGAATGTGGAAGCGGCAAGAAGCAGAGGCCTCAAAGGCATTGCCATAACAGATCACGGGCCAGGACATCTCACCTACGGGATTAAAAGAGAGGCCGTTCCCGAAATGAGACGGCAGATAGAGGAGCTTAAGCTGCAATATCCCGATATTGATATATTCCTGGGCGTTGAGGCAAACATAGTAAACAGGAAAAACCACCTCGACATATCGCCTGAGGAATTTGGTGAGTACGATTTTGTAATAGCCGGCTACCACTACGGTGTGACTCACGGCTACTGCGCATATAACTGGGCGTACAGGCACAGCGGCTTCAAAAAAAGAAATCTTATAGTTAAAAACACTGATATGACCGTTAAGGCGCTGTATGAAAACAACATTAAAATACTCACACACCCGGGAGATAAGGGACCGTTTGATATGGATGAGCTGGCAAAGGCCTGCGCAGCAACGGACACGCTTATGGAGATAAGCACGCACCACAAAAACCTTACAATCGAAGAAATCCGCATTGCCGCAAAATATGATGTTAAATTCATAATTTCAAGCGACGCCCACCAGCCCTGCAGAGTGGGTGATTTTGAGGGCGGACTTGCAAGAGCGGAGGCTGCGGGGCTTGATATAGCAAGGATAGTAAACCTTGAGAGAACAGAGGAGGGAGATACCTGATGGAACTGATAATTGTTACGGGACTTTCCGGCGCGGGTAAATCCAACGCTCTAAACTGCCTTGAGGATATGGGTTACTACTGCATAGATAATATGCCTCCGGCGCTTATCGGCAGTTTTATAGACCTTGCAAAGACCAACAAGCTCAATGTAGACAAGGCCGCAATATGTATAGACTCAAGAAGCGGAGAGGGCTATAGAGGTTTTGATCAGCAGCTCAACAAATATCACGATACCGATTACAAGATAATGTTTCTTGAGGCGTCTGACGAAACTCTCATAAGACGTTTCAATGAAACCAGAAGAAACCACCCGCTTAACGCTTCCAGCGTCAAAGACGGTATACGCAGGGAGAGAGCGTTTCTTGCAAAGGCGAGAAGCATTTCAAACTATGTCATAGATACCTCAAATATGAAAACAGCCAAGCTCAAAGAGGTCATAAAAGACATAGTTATGACAGGAGAGGAAAAACAGACATTCATAATCAACATACAGTCATTCGGCTACAAGCACGGTATGCCGCTTGATGCGGATATGGTGTTTGATATGAGATTTATCCCTAATCCGTACTATGTGCCGTCATTAAAGGAGCTGACGGGAAACAGTATGAAAGTTAAAAACTATGTCCTGAGGCAGCAGGTTACTGTGGAATTTTTAGAAAAAATAGTACCGCTTCTGGAGGAGATGATACCTGCATATATGCAGGAAGGCAAATATCACCTCAATATAGCCTGCGGCTGTACGGGAGGGCATCACCGCTCGGTTGCCTCGGCAAATGAGCTTGCCCGCATATTCAGAGAAAAGGGCTACAGGATAACCCTCGCGCATCGCGACTTGTAACGAAAGGAAATATGAAAATGATAACAGAAAACATTCTTGATCTGATAGGCAGCACCCCGATAGTAAGTCTTGAGCCCTCAACCGGCATGAAGATATTCGCAAAGGCGGAGTTTTTAAATCCGGGAGGAAGCATCAAGGACCGTGTTGCAAAAAATATGATTGAACAGGCCGAAAAAAAGGGACTGCTCAAAAAAGGTATGACAATAGTTGAGCCGACCTCCGGCAATACAGGCATAGGCCTTGCGCTGTGCGGCGTTAGAATGGGCTACAACGTTATAATTGTTATGCCTGAGAATATGAGCGAGGAGCGCAAGAAGATAATCAGAGCTCTCGGAGCGGATCTTGTACTTACACCGGCAGAGGAAAGCCTTGACGGAGCCGTAAACGAGGTAATGAGAATAGCTTCACAGTCAGATGAATATTTCGTGCCTCAGCAGTTTGAAAACCCTGACAATCCGAAAATTCACTATCTGACAACAGGTCCTGAAATATACGGCCAGCTTGACGGCAAGGTTGATATATTTGTTTCGGGACTCGGAAGCGGCGGCACGCTGCAGGGAATAACAGAATTTCTCAAAGAAAAAAATCCAGATCTCATATCTGTTGCGGTAGAGCCTAAAAACGTATCTGCTCTTCTCGGAGATGAGCCGGGACTTCATCAGATACAGGGCATAGGAGACGGCTTCATACCGTCAGTGCTTGACACATCGCTGATAGATGAGGTTGTGACCGTTACAGATGATGACGCCATCGGAACTACCAGAATGCTTGCAAAGGAGCAGGGCCTTATGTGCGGTACATCTTCCGGCGCAAACATATGGGCGTGCATGCAGATGGCGGAGAAATACGGCAGGGACAAAATAATTGCAACAGTGCTTCCGGACAGAATGGAAAGATATTTCAGCACAGGACTGCTGTAAGGAAGCTTTTACAAAGACCATCGTTATTAAGATGGTTTTTTATTTGGAAAGGTGTAGACACAGGCAATGGAGATACATATAATAGTAGGTGGACACTTGTCCGAGAGTTTCCTATGGAGGTTAAAATGTCGTTTGCAACAGATACCAAAAATGAACTTGCACATATAGAGCCCGAAAAGGACTGCTGCAAGCTTGCAGAGATAGCAGGCTTTATCAGAATGTGCGGAAGTCTGGAGCTTGAGGGGTTTGGCAGATTTAAAATAGTTATGCCTACAGATAACCCTGCGGCGGCAAGACACTACAAAAAAATGATAAAGGATTACTTCGGAGTCGATGCGCCGCTGGAGGTGGGGCAGAGCAACACCCTCAAAAAAGGCGTTACTTACATTCTGACCATAGGGCCGGAGCAGAACTCGGAGGCCATATTAAGAGAAATAGGCATACTTATGATTAAGGGCGGTATGAACTATTTTGCAGACGGCATATATGACGGAATCGTCAGGACCAAGTGCTGCCGCAAAGCGTACTTAAGAGGAATGTTTATGGCTGCGGGAACAATCAGCAATCCCGAAAAAAGTCATCATTTTGAAATCAGCTGCAACAGCAGCGTGCTGGCGACAGATGTGCGCAGACTCATCAGAACCTTTACAGACCTCTATCCCAAAATCGTAGAACGCAAAAAAGGCGAGGGTGTATATGTCAAGGACGGCAGACAGATACTCGATATACTTGCGATTATGGGAGCCCACAGTCAGTACCTTGCATATGACAATGTAATGATGATGAAAGCCGTTAAAAACGAGACCAACAGAATAAGCAACTGTGAGATTGCCAATGTGGACAAGGTGGTAAAGGCAGCAGGCAAACAGATAGATGCAATAGAAAAAATACGGAGGGTAAAAGGCCTTGATTTCCTGCCGGACAAGCTGCAGGAGATAGCGCTTTTAAGACTGGCGCACCCGGAAGCGCCGCTGCCGGAAATCGGTGAAATGATGGACCCGCCTATAGGTAAATCAGGTCTTTCGAAGAGATTTAAAAAAATAGAGGAGATAGCTGACAGCTTGACAGAGTAATATGGAAAAAGAACAGATAATTGAAATATATATACACGATATGAGCCACGAGGGCAAAGGCATCGGATACTTTGACGGAATGACAGTATTTACAGACGGCGCCGTTGTGGGAGATACGGTAATGGCGCAGATTACAAAGGTAAAAAAAACCTACGCCTTTGCCAAAGCCATTGAGATTAAGAAGAAGTCGGAGTTCAGAACAGAGCCCCACTGTCCCTGCAGCGATATATGCGGAGGCTGCAGTCTGTCTGCCTTAGACTATGAGAAGCAGGGAGAAATCAAGACAAAGCAGGTCAGGGACAAGCTTGAGAGAATAGCAGGCATAGAAAATCCGGTTGTAAAAGATATGATACAGATGGAGGAGCCTTACAGATACAGAAACAAGGCGGAGATGCCTGTAAGAGACGGACGTGTGGGATTTTTTGAGGCTAAGAGCCACAATGTCTGCGATATACCGGACTGCATAATACAGTCAGAGGCTGCTATGGCGGCGGCTGAGGCAGTCAGAGCATCAGGCGAGGACTGCCTCAGGCATCTGGTGGTTAAAACAGCCTTTGGGACAGGTCAGGTAATGGTTATACTTGTGACTGACGGAGACGAGCTTAAAGACGCTGCAAAGCTTGTATCTGCCATTGATGATGCGATTTATGCTCTTGATGATATATATTCACTTGAGAGCGTTTATATAAATAAAAAGAAAAAGACCGACAGGGGAAGAAACGTAACAGGCAGCGATTATACTCTGCTTGCGGGAAGCAGAACTGTAATTGAGGAAACTGCGGGACTGAAATTTGAAATATCACCGGCCTCGTTTTATCAGGTTAACCCGAAGCAGATGATAAGGCTTTATGACAAGGCTGTCGAATATATGAATTTAAGCGGAAACGAAACGGTGCTGGACCTTTACTGCGGAGTGGGAACCATAGGTATATTTGCAGCCCGCAGGGCAGGACAGATAATAGGTATAGAAACGGTTAAAGAGGCTGTAATTGATGCCAACAGGAACGCAGTTATAAACGGTATTGTAAATGCCAGATATATAACAGGAAGGGCAGAAGAGGTAATGCCTGCGATGCTTGGCTACGGAGAGGATAAGGCAGCTCTTGAAAAATGGCAGAAATGGTTCTGCCGGCAGGAGATACATATGGATAAGGCTGATGTGGCTGTGCTTGATCCGCCGAGGACAGGCTGTGACGAAAGGCTGCTTGAGGCTCTGGCAAAGGCTGCGCCTGAGAGGATAGTATATGTATCCTGCGATCCGGCTACAATGGCAAGAGATATAGCGAGACTGACGGAGACAGGATACAGGTTTGAAGAGGCAACGCCTGTAGATATGTTCCCGTGGACAAGCTCGATAGAGACAGTAGCGCTGCTCACAAGAAGAGGGGAAAACTGAAAGGAGTGACAGTAAATGAGATTAATGATTGCATCGGATATTCACGGCTCGGCATATTACTGCCGCAGGCTGATTGAGGCATTTGAAAGAGAAGAAGCAGACAGACTGCTGCTTTTAGGTGATATATTATACCACGGACCGAGAAACGATCTTCCAAAGGACTATGCGCCCAAAGAAGTAATTAAAATGCTAAATGAACTGAAAAACAGCATATTCTGTGTTCGCGGCAATTGTGATACAGAGGTTGACCAGATGGTTTTAGAATTTCCTGTTATGGCCGATTACTGTATTCTGCCTGCAGGCAGCCGCCTTGTATATGTTACCCACGGACATAACTTTAATACGGAGCATCTTCCGCCACTGCAGAGCGGAGATATACTGCTTCACGGACATACTCATATTCCGGCATGGGAGCCGTTTGGAGACGACAACCTGTATTTAAATCCGGGTTCTGTTTCAATCCCTAAAGCCGAAAGCAAACACAGCTATATGCTTATGAACGGGAATGAATTTACATGGCATTCTCTGGACGGAGGAATCTATCACAGGCTTGATTTATAGGTTGTTTCTGTTTTCTACCATAGATACTATAAACATACTGCCGGTACAATCAGTTGCCAGCTATCAAGGCTGGTTATACAAAAGAAAAAATGAGGTCATATGACCGCAATTTCTTGACAAATAAAATCCGCCAAGTATAATATAAAGTATACGGAGGTGACTGAGTGAGTAATCAGGCTGGCACGCCGGACGTTGCAACATATCTTGCAGAAGTCAAGAGATTGCTGTCCGCAGGGAAATATGATTTTGTTCCAAGAAGAAAAAATATGCAGGCACTGGCGCAGCACGGACTTACAATCACAGATGCAAAGAATGAGATTTTAGGGCTTGTTGTCGGTGATTACCATAAAGGTCCTAAGCAGGATTTTGATCCGAATCGTCCGGGAGATATATGGGAATTCAAAAAGAACATCGATGGAATACAGTTTTACCTGAAAGTAAAAATTGTACAGGAAAACGGAGAAGATATTCTGAAATGTCTTGGATTTCATGAGGACGATTTTGCTTAGTAAAGGAGGTGGCGTCAATGATAAAGTATTGCGAAGAATGTGGAAAAGAAGTTGAGACGAAAGTCATTTCAAAGAAAGAAACCTATGACGTTTGCGGTGAATCAGTCGAAGTAGATGCACAGGTATTGGTTTGCGCAGCCTGCGGTGAAGAATTTTATTATGAAGAGTTTGATAATGCTACTCTTGTTCGGGCGTACAATGAATACCGAAGAAGACATAAGCTCTTATTACCGGAAGAAATTAAAAGTCTCAGAGAAAAATATGGTCTTAGCCAGAGAAGTTTTGCTAAATTACTGAACTGGGGAGATAAAACCATATGCAGATATGAAAACGGTTCCATTCAGGATAAGGCTCATAACAGTCTCCTGCTGTTTTTGCGTGAGCCTGAAAACATGAGAACCTACCTTATGGAGAATGAAATTGTTCTTGATGAAAAACAGAGATTAAAATTACTGGATACTGTTGATAAACTTGAGCAGGATACGGAGTATCAGGCAGACAGACAGTTCTTTGATATTTTCTTTTCGAGAACTCCGTCAGAAGAAAACGGTTTTAAGGGATTTGATTATGATAAATTATGTGCAATGGTTCTGTTCTTTGCGCACAAAAACTCCGAACTGCTTAAGACAAAACTGATGAAACTGCTTAACTACTCAGATATGATTTTCTATAAGGAAAACGGGATATCCATTTCGGGCTTGAAGTATGCGCATCTTCCATATGGGCCGGTTCCGGATAATTTCGATATGGTTCTGGGGAAAATGGCAGCAGATCATCTTGCTCATATTGAGGTTGTTTATGATGGCGCATATGAGAAACATCAGGTTATTCCGGAATGTGACATACCTGAAGGAGTCCTTTCAGATACAGAAACAGAAGTGCTTAATCGCATATATGAAAAGTTTAAAAATTTCGGATCAGTGGAGATATCCGACTATTCGCATAAGGAAAGGGGATATAAGGCTACAAAGACAGGTCAGATTATTTCTTACGCTTATGCAATGGACATTCAGTTGAATTAATACATTATAATGTTCAAAAAAGGGAGACAGATTATTATGAACGAAAAATATCCTTATTCAGAGTTCTTAGGAGTTGAAATCATAAGCGCCGATGAGTATGGCGCAACAGGAAAATTCAAGGCAATAGGTGAATTTACAGATATGCTGGGACATGTTACGGGCGGGGCCTATGCTTCCCTTGCCGACGCTGTAGGCGGAGCTGCCGCAAGAGCGACAGGAGATATGTATGTGACCCAGAACTGCAGTCTGCAGTTTTATCAGAGCACCGAAGTATCAGATATAGAGCTGATTGCAGAGGCGAAGATAAGACACAGAGGCTCTCGCACCTGCATCGCAGCGGTAGAGCTCAGACATACCGACGGCATTGTTGTGTGTGACGGACAGTTCTCCTATTCAAAGATATAGCGAGATGAAAGCGGCTATGAAAGAACTGATAAACAAGTGGATATGCGACTTTATAGCAGACTATGAAGCGCAGCCAGAAATCAGTGCGGAGTGGGGAGAGCCTGCTGTCGGTTTTGCCGATGCCCGTTCACCGTATATACAGAACCTGCCGGAGCTTATCAGCAGCTCCCACGGACTTCCGCAGGATATAATGGAGGAGGCAACCATCGTAATTGCATACTTTGTACCTTTTACAAGGGCGCTGGCAAAGTCAAACAACAACGGCGGCGAATACGCATCAGAGCAGTGGGCGAATGCCTATGAGCAGACAAATGCAATGTTTGGCAGACTGAATTCATACATTATAGATAAACTGAGTGAATACGGATACATGGGAGCAGTGCACCCGGCGGCAGGTACCTTTGACTACGATAACCTCATAAGCGACTGGTCATTTCGCCATTTTGCCTATGCTGCGGGACTCGGCACTTTTGGGCTGAACAATATGCTTATTACACCTAAGGGCTGCTGCGGCAGATACAACACCATAGTTACAAATCTCGATGTTTCGGCAGATAAGCCTATGGAAAGGGAACTCTGCCTTTACAGAGCAAACGGAAGCTGTGGCATATGTATGAGAAACTGTCCGGCAGGAGCCATTTCAGAGGACGGCTATGACAGACACAGATGCTATGAAATTCTCTGTAAAAATGCAGAGATATACAGGCTTGAGAACAATTCCTACGAGGGCAGCAGCGGAAGTGAAGTGTGCGGCAAATGTGTTACAGGCTCGCCCTGCGCTTTCTGGAATAGATAGAAACCGTTTCCTGCGGCTGACTTTCACATAAACTACATTTGCACTTTACCTTATGTGCACCGGAAATATATATAATCAGTATAGGAGATTAAGATGTTCGGATATGTTATGGCAAACCGCCCTGAGCTTAAAATCAGAGAATATGACAGATACAGAGCATATTACTGCGGGCTTTGCAGGGCGCTCAAAAAAGAATACGGACTTTCGGGCAGACTGACTCTTAATTATGATATGACATTTCTGGTAATGATACTGGCAGGACTGTATGAGCCTGAGAGTTGCTGCGCATGCAAAAGATGTATTGCGCACCCTTTATCAAAGCATGAGGAAATTACAAGCGAAGTATCAGAATATGCTGCCGATATGAATATAATTATGGCGTATTACAATCTGCTTGACGACTGGAAAGACGAACGGAAGCTCTCAAAGCTGTTTCTGTCCCTGCTGCTCAGAGGCAAAATGAAAAAAGCCTGCAGCAGACGGCCGCAAAAGGCTCAGAGGATAAGAGAACTTCTTGACAGACTGTCAGAGCTTGAAAAAGCAGGCGAGGAGAACTTTGAAGAGCCGTCAGGTGTATTCGGACAGATAATGGGAGAGGTTTTTGCATACAGAGATGATTTCTGGAAAGAGAGACTGTATAACTGCGGATTTTATCTGGGCAAATTCATATATCTGCTTGATGCGTACGAGGATATTGAAGAGGATATAAAGCAGGATAAATACAATCCCATAAAACCTATATACAGAGAAGCCGGTTTTGACAAACACTGGGAGCAGGTGCTTACTGTTAATATAGCGGAATGCACCAGAGAATTTGAACAGCTTCCTATTACAGATGACGCGGAGATAATGAGAAACATACTCTATTCGGGAGTATGGATAAGATACGAAAAAGCAAAAGGAGAGAAAGCTTAATGAATCCATATGAGGTGCTTGGAGTAGACAGCAGCGCAACAGATGATGAAATCAAAAAAGCCTACAAACAGCTAAGCAAAAAATACCACCCTGACGCCAATATGAACAATCCCAACAAGGAAGCCTATGAGGAAAAATTCAAGGAGGTTCAGCAGGCCTACGACATAATTATGAAGCAGAGATCGGGTCAGGGCAACTATCAGGAATTCTGGAATTCCTATACAGGACAGCAGCACGACAGCACGCAGGAGGATATGTACCTGAATGCTGCCAGAAACTACATACAAAACGGCAGATATGATGAGGGTATGAATGTATTAAACAGCATTGAAAACAAAACTGCCGAGTGGTATTTTCTAAGGTCAAATATATACCTGCGAAAGGGTCAGAGAGCGGCTGCTGTGGCAGATGCCAGAACTGCGGCGGCTATGGCTCCGGGAAATATGAACTATCAGCAGTATCTTTACAGCCTGGAATATCAGAGCGACTGGTACAATCAGACAGGTACGCAGTACGGCAGGAGAACAGTATCGGTTAACCCGTGCAATAATATATGTCTTACGCTTGCGCTTTGCAGCTGCTGCACAGGCGGCGGCGGATATATGTTTGTGCCTTGTATATGTTAGGAGGAATATTCGATGAACGATTTTAAAAGTAAGATAAACAGGTTTATGCTGGGCAGGAGAGGCATTGATGAATTTGAGAAATTTATAGGAATAGCAGTGCTTGTATTCCTTGCGCTTTACATATGGCTTCACAGCGCGCTGTGCTACTACATTGTGATTATAGGGGTTGTATACGGTCTTTTCAGACTGTTTTCAACCAATATTCCCAAGAGACACAGAGAAAACGAAAAATACCTTGAGATAAAAAACAGCTTCATAAAGCCGAAGCAAAAACAGAATGACAGCGGCACTTACAGTAATGAAACATACAGCAGCCAGTATATGTTTTTTAACTGTCCGGGCTGCGGGCAGAAGATGAGAGCGCCTAAGGGCAGGGGACGCATCAGAGTTAAATGTCCTAAGTGCGGCAAAATGTTTGAAACAGAGGTTTAATATCGACAAAAATCCCACCGGAAATTTCCAGTCCGATGGGATTTGCTGATTTTATCTAAACTGCAAAGTATTACGCCGAAAAACTGTTGAAAATCAGAAAAAAGCTTGAAAACAACTCGGTTGAGTTATCAAAGATTATGGGTATAATTGTGGGACTTGGGAGCGCAGCATATAAAAGGGAAGACGGCATTTTTGTTGTACCTATCGGGTGCCTCAGGGACTAGAATGTTCAGTTATCGCAGAGAAGGCTGTTTATATACCTCTCTGCGATGTTCTGTACTTAATGCAGTGTATAGATTTGTTATCTTTAATTGTATATCTGTATTATTTCTCGAACTTTCGATAAGTCCATAATGATAATATCTTTTAATTCTATTTTTCAATCCATTTTGGACCCTTTTTTCACAACATGAAAATCACAGCAATCGCCGCCGGTGGCAAGTGTCTTTGTTCTGTAAAGAACGCTTCCCATCATGTCAATGGAGATATAGTCCATCTGGCACATATATTTAATAAGTTCGGGGGTGTCCGTAGTTCCTGCCAAGCGCACACAGGCCGCATCTGCGGTAGGTGCAGAAATACTCCGTTTCATCTCTGCCGGGAGCGCAGCCGGTCTGCCAGTTATATTCGCTGTCGGAGATTTCATTGGCAACCTTAAATGCCGCAACCTTCTTCTGCTGCTTTTCGGATACGAACGGGTCTTTTGCACCGAAAGCCTTTTTATAGAGTGGTGAATTTATGGTATCCGTAATCATACGGGAGAACATATCTTCATCCATCCTGCCGTTACAGGCTTCATAGGCGGCAAGCCATATTACGCCGCCTGCAAGGCAGATTCGCAGAGGGTTTTTCAGCAGAGACCCGACGTCGTCACCTTCGGTTCTTATCCTGACATAATGCTTACTGAATTAATTTTTGACAGCGCACCTTTCATCCTTTGAAAATTCTTTTGAAAGAAATTTCAAAACAGTGCCGTTTGTTATAGCCCGTATCAGTTTTTCGCAAATTGTATTTTTCATCCTTAAAACCTCCTGACAGAAGTGGTTAGCAATATCTAACTGACTTAACCTGACACAAATTTATTGAAATTACAAGATATCTCCGACTGCGGACAAATTGAAGCTGCTTTCAGTTATTCTTCTGTTTATCCCGCTTAAAAATATTTTGATGCAGGGTGTTACAAAATGATAAAATGAGAGTATAAGTATATAGACGAGGGACGAACTATGAAAACTCAAAGCTACAGAACAATGGAAGAACTGTATACTGATAACAGCAGACTTGTCTATTCCTTTGCCTTTGACTATGTCAGAAATGCAGACGAAGCGGAGGAACTGGCGGGGCATATATGGCTGAAGGTTTTTGAAAACCGGGACAAATTCAAAAACAAGGGGAGGGCCGAGGTCAGAAACTATATCCGCATTATGACAAGAAACCTTGCTGCCGACTATGCCCGAAAACGGCATAAGGAAATCCGTATGAACAGCGAGCTTAAATACCTTTATGAAGCGGGAGAGTCTGACGTATGTGATGAAAGGGGAAAATATCTTGCGGCAGCAGTATCAGTGCTCAGCCTGCAGGAAAGGGAGCTTATATATCTTAAATATTACGGCAGACTTAAAAGCAGGCAGATAGCAGATATGCTTGAGATGTCAGATGCTCTTGTAAGAACAAAAATTATGAGAGCCAAGGAAAAACTGAGAAGAGAAATAGAAAGGCTCGGAAAAGAGGCTGGGGATACATATGAATGATAATGATATGAAAAAAATAGCAGGAATGATAGATATAGAGGGGTTGTATAATATTTCGGAGTATGATGTGCCGGAGACCCTTGTCGTGAAGCTTACAGAGCTTGCATGGCTTGCTGACCGAAAGGACAGGAGAAAAATAAACTGTATCAGGGCGGCAGTTTTTTTCATCACAGTGCTGCTTTCGGTTAATATCATCAGCATTGATTTTAACTATGAGGCAGCAGAGCAGAATACTGTATATTTGGGAGCAGGGCAGCCGGAGCTGTTAATTGAAAGGCCTACCCTGTATGAGCTTACGGGAGGGAGATAAAATGAAAGCACTTCGCAGTATGGGAATCTGTCTAGTAATATGTTTCATTGTGATTGTACTGATGCTGGCAGGCAGAGCCTGTGGAAATGATATAATAAAGGCGGAAGCCGGAGCCGTTTCATCTGTGGAAATTCAGGCAGTGCCGGACATATGGAGCAGCGGCAGACTGGTTATAACCGAGGCGGATAAGATAGAAGAAATGATAAAAGTGCTTAATTCCTTTGAATATGACGGCTATGATATTCAGCAGGAGCTGATGACAGGCAGACATTTTTATCATATGATATTCAGACTTCGGGGAGAAAAGGCCTTTGCCTGTGATATAGCCTTTGAGGGAGACCCGGATAATATGACCGTACTTGTTTCTGCATATAGTGGGCGGATTATGAAAGTCTACAGAGGCAGTATGAGTGAAAAAGATGTGAATTACTTCAAAGATATATGGAATGAATGAAATTGTTAAGATGCTATAAACAGGTAAATATTTTTTTGTAATTTGTCACAAATTGTTGTTGACAAGGCCTGTGATAAGCGATATAATGCTAACATAATTGAAAAAGACAAGGCTGTGAAGAGAACCAGTAGCATTAAGGAGACTGAAACAGAGAGCTGCCGGCAGGTGAAAGGCGCATAGTTACTTTTTGTGAATACATCTCGGAGCTGCGTACCGAAAGCTCAGGCAAGTAGGCTACGACGGGAGTGCCCGTTACAGCACAAGGGTATAACCATTAGTGATAATGTCGTACCTGTTAAGGTCGTTTCTGTGAGGAGACGATGAATGAGGTGGTACCGCGAAGTTAATCTCCGCCCTCTGTTTAGAGGGCGGTTTATTTATTTTGTACTGCTTTCTGAGCACTTAACAGAAACGGACTAGAGAGGAGAGCAGAATGGAAAATCTAAAACTAATTCAGACAGTGACTGTCATTGCGTTTGTGCTGTTTGCACTCGGAATGATAGGAATAGGAGTAACAAGCTTCAAAAAGGTAAAAAATCTTGACGGATTTTTACTGGGAGGCAGAAACGTAAGCGGCTGGGTGTCAGCTTTCTCATATGGCACAGCATATTTCTCGGCAGTAATATTTGTAGGCTATGCAGGCAAGCACGGCTGGGACATAGGTATAGGCAGTATATGGATAGGTGTAGGGAACGCAGTGCTGGGCTGTCTGCTTTCGTGGCTGCTTATGGCAAAGCGCACAAGACATATGACGCATACGCTTAATTCAAAAACAATGCCGGAGTTCTTCGGTTCAAGATACAGCTCTACTGTTATGAAAGTGATTGCAGCACTGATAATCTTCATATTCCTTGTACCGTACTCGGCAGCAGTATACAAGGGACTTGGATTTATGTTTAACACAGTATTCCCGTCAATTTCAGTAAACTGGTGTATGCTTGCCATAGCAGTGCTTACAGCTATTTATCTGGTACTGGGAGGCTACACTGCATCAAGCCTTACAGACTTCATACAGGGAATTATAATGGTTGCAGGTATCATATTTATGATAGGCGCGCTGCTCAATACAGACGAGGTGGGAGGCCTTGCCGAGGGGCTTTCAAGACTTTCACAGATTACAGACAACGGAGACGGAATAACAGGAGCCCAGCTTACAAGCATATGGGGCGCAGACAGCTGGAAATTCCTCTGCACCAATATACTTCTTACAAGCTTTGGCGTATGGGGACTGCCTCAGATGGTTACCAAATACTATGCTGTTAAAGAGGGCAAGGCTATCAGGCAGGCTACAATAGTTTCAACACTGTTCTGCTTCGTTATAGGAGCAGGCGCATACACAGCAGGCTCCTGCTCAAGGCTTATACTCGGAAACACACTGCCGGAGGCCGGCTATGACGGAGTAATTCCGCAGATGTTAATTAAAGCACTTGGCGGCGGGACATTTACAATTATCATTTTAGCAGTTATAATAATACTGCTGTTTTCAGCATCAATGTCAACACTGTCAGGCATAGTACTGTCATCTTCATCTGCGATTTCGGTAGATCTGGCGCCGCAGATTAAAAAGGGCTTTGGAGGCAAGCCTCAGATGCTTCTGACAAGAATACTCTGCCTTGTATTTATAGCATGCTCATTTATATTTGCAACACTTAACATCTCAATTATAGTTAATATAATGAGCTTCTCGTGGGGTGTTGTTGCAGGCTGCTTCATAGGACCGTATGTATGGGGAATTTTTTCAAAGAAGACTACCAAAGCAGGAGCATTTGCAGGCATTATAGGCGGCTTTCTGACAGTTGCAGTACCGACAGTTGCAATTACATGCAGCAGCGGTTTTTCTGCGGCGGTAGGCAATGCGGCAGGGCTTGGCGTACTGGCTATGGCAGTATCGTTTGTAATAGTGCCGGCAGTAAGTAGCTTTACAAAAAAATTTGACAACGAATTTATAGACACAGTTTTTAAATAAATCATCAGAAAGGAAATCAGAAATGCCAATTACAGATATCTTAGAGCATAATGCGACGCTTTTTAAAAATGATGTAAGCCTTGTGGAGTTAAATCCGGGAGATGATGACAAGCCCAGAATGACGTGGAGAGAGTACTCCCTGATAGAGTCTACAAGCAGAGCCAGATTTCGTAAGGAAATCACATGGGGAGAATTCAATGTGCAGGCCAACAGATTTGCAAATCTTCTTCTTTCAAGAGGAGTCAAAAAAGGCGACAAGATTGCAATACTTCTTATGAACTGCATCGAATGGCTTCCTATATACTTCGGTATTTTAAAAACAGGAGCTATAGCAGTACCGCTTAACTTCAGATATACGGCGGACGAAATCAAATACTGCTGCAAGCTGGCAGAGGTTGACGGCATAGTGTTCGGACCCGAATTTACAGGACGTATGGAGGAAATCTGCGACCGTATGCCTAGAGTAAGACTGATGCTGTATTCAGGAGAGGATTGTCCGTCATTTGCAGAAAGCTATGATGAGCTTATTGAATACTGCTCATCAAGAACACCGCAGATAGATATCAAGGATTCTGATGATGCGGCCATATATTTCTCATCGGGAACCACAGGATTTCCAAAGGCCATACTTCATGCTCACAGAAGTCTGATGCATTCCTGCAGGGTAGAGCAGAACCACCATTCACAGACCAGAGATGATGTGTTCCTGTGCATACCTCCGCTGTATCATACGGGAGCGAAAATGCACTGGTTCGGAAGCCTGCTTGTTGGAGGCAAGGCAGTGCTTCTCAAGGGCACAAAACCGGAATGGATAATGAAAGCTGTTTCAGAGGAAAAATGCACAATACTGTGGCTTCTGGTTCCGTGGTGTCAGGATATACTTGATGCTCTTGACAGAGGGGATATCAAGCTTGAAAACTATCAGCTTGACCAGCTCAGACTTATGCATATAGGCGCACAGCCTGTACCGCCAAGTCTGATTAAGAGATGGAAGTCATATTTCCCTAAACATCAGTATGATACAAACTACGGTCTGAGTGAATCAATAGGACCGGGCTGTGTTCATCTGGGAGTAGAAAACATACACAAGGTAGGAGCTATAGGCAAGGCAGGCTTCGGATGGGAAGTCAAAATAGTAGACGATGCCAGAGGCCTTGTCAAAAAAGGCGAGGTCGGAGAGCTTGCAGTCAAGGGCCCCGGAGTTATGAAGTGCTACTTTAACGACGAAAAAGCTACAAGAGAAACACTTTATGACGGCTGGCTTATGACAGGCGATATGGCATATGAGGACGAGGACGGCTTCCTGTTCCTCGTTGACCGTAAAAAAGACGTAATAATATCGGGAGGCGAAAACCTGTATCCGGTGCAGATAGAGGATTTCCTCAGAAAGAACGACAATATCAAGGATGCTGCTGTAATAGGGCTTCCTGACGACAGACTGGGAGAAATCGCAGCGGCTATAATAGAGCTCAAAGAGGGAGCGGAATGTACTGAAGATGATATCAATGAATTCTGTCTTGATCTGCCGAGATACAAAAGACCTCACAAAATCATATTTGCCGATGTACCAAGGAACCCTACGGGTAAAATCGAAAAGCCTGTACTGAGAGAAAGATACAGTTCGGTAAGACTGGTTGAACAGCAGAATACAAGATAAACCATGAAGCAAAAGGCATATATTAAGCTTGTATTCGCTATGATTATCTGGGGAACATTAGGTCCTCTTGTCAAACAGATACCCCTTGCCAGCGGTGAAATTGTACTGGCGAGGGTAATCCTCGGACTTGCGACTCTGGGGATAATATATTTCGCATCAGGCGGATGCAGGGCAGGAAATACAGCTGACAGATATGCTGTACGAAAAGATATTGCAATACTTTTTGTATCGGGCGCTGTTATGGGTTTCAACTGGGTGTTTCTGTTTGAGGCATACAAGTATACGACTGTGAGCATGGCAACTGTATCATATTACTGCGCGCCTGTAATAGTCACAGCCCTTTCTCCTCTGGTACTGGGTGAAAAACTTACTGCAGCAAGAATTGCAGGTATAGCTTCTGCAACTGTGGGGATGTTTATGATAACAGGCTCGCTGCAGGGCGGAAGTCAGCCTCTTAAAGGTGTATTCTTCGGACTTCTTGCAGCTTTGTTTTATGCGTGTGTAACGCTTCTGAACAAGCAGCTCAAAGGCGGCTTTACAGGTATACAGATTACTATTGTACAGTTGTTTGCCGCAGGTATTGTAGTAGCGCCGTATGCGGTAATAAATCACGAAGGATCGTGGGTGATGCCTCAGAGCGCAGGACTTGTCTGCCTTGTAATCGTAGGTGTAGTGCATACAGGTATAGTTCTTCACCTCTATTTTTCATCAATGCAGATACTGCCGGGACAGAGTGTTGCTATGTGTAGCTATATAGATCCTGTTTCATCACTTCTGATTGCAGCGGCGGTTTTAAGTGAGAAAATGAGCATAGTTCAGATTATCGGAGCAGTTCTGATAATAGGCGGCGCAGCTTTTGGAGAGCTTTACCGAAAAAAAGAATAAATCATATCACCACCAAGTATACATATACGGGTGGTGATTTTTAATGTCTGTATTCATCGGCAAAAAAGCGCTGAGAAAAATACTTGCAGGAGCTATTGCTCTGTGTCTTCTCGGCTATGGAAGCGTGTACATAAAAGGCGCAATGGAAAAACAGGTTTCTGAAACTGTTTCGGCAGAAGGCAGCTGGGGACTCAGCTTTCAAAGTGAGGGAGGACTTCCCACAGGAAATGCAACCGCTGATTATCTGAAAAAATACAACGCATATTATGTAGGCAGCCCGGAAGAAAAATCAGTTTATCTGACCTTTGATGCGGGATATGACAACGGCTATACGGAGCATATACTTGATGTGCTCAAAAAACATAATATAAAGGCAGCGTTTTTTGTAGTCGGAAACCTTGTCAGAGATAAACCTGAGCTTGTAAAGAGAATGGCAAAGGAGGGGCATATAGTGGGTAACCATACATTTACTCATCCGGATATGTCAGCCATATCGGATAAGGAAGCATTTAAAGCAGAACTTGAAAAGCTTGAAAGGACATACAAAGAGGCTGTCGGAAGCGATATGAAGAAATTCTACAGACCGCCGCAGGGCAAGTACAGTGAAAGCAATCTGAGTATGGCAAAGGAGTTGGGATATACTACGGTATTCTGGAGTCTTGCATATGTTGACTGGTACGAAAATGACCAGCCCACAAAAGCAACAGCAGACGAAAAACTGACAAAGAGACTTCACAACGGAGCTGTTGTGCTGCTTCATTCGACCTCTAAAACCAACAGCGATATACTTGATGAACTGCTTACAGAGTGGGAGCAGCTTGGCTACAGCTTTAAAACTCTTGATGAACTTGGGAAGTAGATAATAAAGCCTGTGCTGATATCCGGCGCAGGCTTCATAATTGGGTTAACAGTTATCAAATTCGGGATTAAAAGCATAGAAATTCTTGCTGTCCAGTCTGTCCTGAACAATTCTCAGTGCCTCACCGAAACGGGAAGATACAAGTAAATTTATCCTTAAAAACGACGTTCTTTCAAACGTCATATATTCCATGTGAT
>CAKQOW010000029.1 GCA_934256595.1 uncultured Clostridia bacterium | reverse complement strand
CGCCTATATAGCCCCTGTATGCGTATGGAACAAATTCCGAGAAATCCTCACCCTTTGCTGCCATGCTCCTTATCTTTGAGGCGCTTGCAAATATGCCATCTGTTTCATCTGAATGATAGCCTCTGTCGCTTCTCCTGACAGTAACAGGCTCTATACGGGATTTAATTCTGTTTAGAGCCTTGATATACTCTATGCCGAGTATATTGTTGGGGCCTGTCATAACACCGTCATTATCTCCGTATGCAAACGAAACAGCCTTAGGGTATGTCATTCCCTGCTCTAACGCGCTGTGAAGCCTGTCCTTAAATTCATCGGTTTCAGATGCAAACTTCATAAGATCCTCCACGCTGCCGGCTTCGCTTCCAAAGGAAAGAAAATCAACACAGCCCAGCCCATTAAGTATATTAACGGCGCCATCTGCAAAAACCTGTGCGCTGTTGCAGGCATAAACAAAAGGATTTTCGATTACAAGATCTGCACCGCTCATTACCGCCGTCTGCGCTCTGAGCCATTTGTCGGCAAAAGCAGGCTCGCCCCTCTGAACGAAGCTGCCGCTCATTACTGCTACAACGGCATCTGCCCCTGTCAGTTCCTTTGATTTGTCTATATGATATTTGTGTCCGTTATGAAACGGATTGTATTCGCTTATTATTCCTAAAATCTTCATAGATATATAATATCACAATTCACACAATACTGCATAGAAAATATGCTATGACAGCGGCAAAAGCCCCCTGCATAACCTTTATGAGAAGCAGATACCAGATGCTGATTTTTGTGCCTGCCAGCATACTCATCGACTGCCCTATTATTGAAAGCCCTCCAAAAGAAATAAAGAAGGAGCACAGCACTACCTTTGTCTTAAAGCTCACCGCATACGAAGTTATGGCATTGCAGCCTACGGTCATTTCAAAAATACCTTTAAGCACCGCCTTTAGCTCCGGTGAATATATATAGTTGAACAGCCCTGCATAATCCATAAAATCAGTTATAAACATGAATATAATTATGTATGCAAGTATAATTCCAACCGACTTAAATGCCTGCAATATGGAGTCTGTAAAAATCTCAAGGCTGCCTCTTTTTATCTGCTCGTATTCAAGGCTCTGCACCTCGTCTGACGGTCTCAGAACAATATAGAATATGATACAGTTGGCCATTGCCGCAAGGTAATGAGAGGCTGCAATCACAGCTCCCCATTTCATATCTCCCAGCATTGAAACACCTACCGTAGCCGTCATAAAGGCAGGCCCCGACAGAGTGCAAAAGCTCAGAAGCCACACAGCTTTTTTGTGCGTTACGGCGTTGCATCTGACCATATCCCCTATTATCTTCGGTCCCATGGGATAGCCTGACATAATGCTCATTGCAAAAGCAAATATTCCGGGTGGAAATACTCTGAGAACGCCTATGCCGCCAATGAAATTTATACATATAAAAAAGGGGAGCATTGCCGGCACAATACTGTTTGCCCACAGCATAATACCTTTCTGGGCAGAAAGTATGGACTGCTCCGGACATATAACCATAACTATACAGCCTGTCAGCGCAAGCAGACACAATATCCCCTTTATATTCTTTCTGGCAAAAAATATAATACCCATACTATATGATATTCATTCAGTACGGGTATATGATATCTAATATTCTTCTTTGTCGGCTTCGACTTCGTCGTGAACCTCAAAAGCCATCTGCTTGATTTCTTCCCTGTTGGACTGGAGTGTTTCGTTGATGCCGCTGAATGTGTTTTCAAGGCTGTTGAACATATCTGCAAAATATGTGCCGTTTAACTCATCCATCTTCTCCTGGAAATTAAACAGGATGCTGTCCATATATTCATAGGTTCCGATTTTAAGCTGCTTTGCCTTTTCCTCGGCAATTGTTATGATTTCCTCTGCCTTTATTTTGGCCTTGATTGTAATATCATTGTTGTCTATGAGAGCTTCCGCCTGTCTTCTGGCATCGCGTATAACTGACTCGTATTCGTCCTTTGCCTCTGCAAGAATTCTTCTCTGTTCGCCCTTAATCCACTGCGCCTGCTGAATTTCTTCAGGAAGTTCGGTTCTTATCTCTTTAACTATCTCAAGCAGCTCATCTGCATCTATCATAATCTTTCCTGTAAGAGGAAACCCCGAAGCAGTATCGACGATTTCTTCAATCTCTTCAAGTAACTCTAAAACTTTCATATTATTTCTCCTCTCATTTGCTGAACTTATTGTCCATAAACTCTAAAACTTCCCTTGAAACAAGTCTGTCCACATTTCCGTCTAACAGATATACTTCCTTTACCATACTTGAGCTGATAAATGAATATTCCGGTGAAGTCATCAGAAATACAGTCTCGACCTTATCATTATACAATATTGAATGAAGCTGCGCCATCTGTATTTCACTGTCAAAATCTGTAGTACCTCTGAGCCCCCGTATAACAATGTCAAAATCATTGGAATTGACGTAATCAGCCAGAAGCCCCGAAAAAGCATCAACTCTGACATTAGGCAGATCCGAAGTCGATAATTTAATCATTTCAATCCTCTCCTCCTCCGTAAACAGCGAGGATTTCTGAGGGTTTCTGATTACTCCTACTACAAGTTCATCACATAGTTTAGCCGCTCTTCTGATTATGTCAAGATGCCCCATAGTGACAGGATCAAAGGAGCCAGCATATAAAGCCTTTTTTGGCATATGCCATACCTCCATAAATTATTAATGCTATTTTACCAGTTATTTATGGGAATTTCAATAATTTTAACCCAAAAAGAAACGACCTGCAATGCAAGCCGTTTCCAATCAGAAATCGTTCTATTTTGCAAAACAGTTACATTCGCATTTTTACCTGCCTCAAGGCTTCCTGTTCTCTCCCATGCAAAGCTCCTGTATGTACCGTTGCATGTGTATTCTTAACAAAATACGATTCTAGCGCTCTTTTCTGTATATGGTTACATTAATAGTCCCGTATCGTTTATCCTTGACTCTGACGATACTGCCTATTGTCTCCGGCATATCCTCATAGCCTCCGTGCTCTGCAACTATAACTCCATCTTCTGCAAGAATATCAAGCTCGTCTATGCGCTGGAGGCATTTGAGCATAAGTCCCTCTTTGTACGGAGGGTCCAGCAGAACTATATCCGCCTTTTCGCTTATTCTGTCCAGCACCTTTTCGTAGCTGCCTGCAATTACTACTGATTTGTCCTCTGCCCTGCAGTGAGCGATATTCTCCTTTATAAGTCTGAGACTGTCCCTTGAGTTGTCGCCAAAATAGCATTTGCGCGCGCCTCTTGACAGCGCCTCAAGTCCCAGATTACCCGTACCTGCAAACAGATCCACCGTAACCGCATCATATATATCATTCATAAGCATTGCAAATATTGCCTCTTTGACCTTGCCTGTTGTCGGTCTGACACTTGTATCCTCAGGTGCTGTAATTCTCCTGCCCTTGTATTCTCCCGCTATAATTCTCATAATTTCAAGCTCTCCTTGTACTGTTTCTACTTTTAATATTCTAACATACAGGCAGGATTATTAAAACAAAAAAGACAAAACCGCATCAGATTTTAATGCGGCTTTATCGTAAAGTCTACGTTTTCAAATCAGTGCGTCTGCACTATCTGCCTGATAACTGCTGTTCAGCCATCTCTACAAGCTTCTTAGTCATATATCCGCCTACATATCCGTTCTGGCGTGCGGTCATATTTCCCTTATCTGCCTGTTCGTAGTTTGATAAACCAAGTTCGTTTGCAACCTCAGTTTTTAAGTTGTTTAATGCAGGTTTTGCATTAACGTTCATTTTCTGCTGTATTGTCATTTCATTCACCTCCTGACAGTTATTAATTTAACCAGAGGTGAAAAAAGTATGATAAGCAATTATTTCATCTGTTGCCAATTAGATGGCTAATGTGAAACTTTCGCCAAAGCAACTTTTTATCTTCTCTTTGAGCTTCTGATTTTCGGTCTTTTCAAGCAAAGGATCGTCAGTCAGAAGCTTTTTTGCTTCGCTTCCGGCGATTTCCATAATCTTAAAATGCCTGCCTATATCACCGACCTTAAACTCCGGTATTCCGTGCTGTCTGACGCCGAATATCTCTCCCGGACCTCTAAGCTCTAAATCCTTTTCGGCAATATAGAAGCCGTCATTTGAGGCTTCCATAATTTCGGCTCTCTGCGCTGCAATCTCCGACTTCCCCTCATTTATAAGGTAGCAGTAGGATTGATGCGCGCCTCTGCCGACTCTGCCCCTCAGCTGATGAAGCTGCGCAAGTCCGAACCTTTCGGAATTTTCGATAACCATAACGGTAGCGTTTGGAACATTTATTCCAACCTCTATTACAACAGTTGAAACCAAAAGATCTGTCTGCCCGTTATAAAATCTATCCATTACAGCGTCCTTTTCGGACTGCTTCATCTCTCCGTGAAGCAGTTCAACTCTGTATTCATCAAAGCGCTGACTTATTTCTTCAAACACCTCCGAAGCTGACCTTGCATCTAAAACCTCAGACTCATCAATAAGCGGCGTGACAATATACCCCTGCC
Organism: uncultured Clostridia bacterium; assembly: GCA_934256595.1. Lineage (GTDB taxonomy): Bacteria > Bacillota > Clostridia > Peptostreptococcales > Anaerovoracaceae > UMGS973. The sequence continues at coordinate 24,020 of CAKQOW010000029.1, read as the reverse complement.
TGCCGGATTTTAACTGCTCATTTACAAAATCATAGACTTCATTTCTGCCGTTTCCTGTTACAGCCTTTGTAACTATAGCCTTGCGCCCTGCCGGAAGCTCATCTATCACCGAAACATCAAGGTCGCCGTAGATAACTGCAGCCAGCGTTCTCGGTATTGGGGTTGCAGTCATTACCAGGCGGTCCGGTTTCTCTCCCTTGCGGGTCAGCAGGCTTCGCTGGTTCACACCGAACCGGTGCTGCTCATCAGTTATAACAAGACCCAGATTGTTAAACAGAACATCGGGCTGTATCACTGCATGAGTCCCTATAAGTATATCTGTCTTGCCTTCTTCAAGTCTGCCGAGAACCTGTTTCCTCTCGGAAGCCTTAAGCCTGCCGCCAAGAAAATCGACAGTAATTCCAAAAGGCTCAAAGCTCTTTTGAAGCCCTGTATAGTGCTGCCTTGCAAGTATCTCTGTCGGAGCCATTAAAACGCCCTGATAGCCCGATTTTACCGCCTTAAACAGCGCCGCCTCCGCAACTGCTGTCTTGCCTGACCCTACATCACCCTGCAGAAGCCTGTTCATAACTCTGCCCGACTCCATATCCGATATAATTTCAGAGATTACTCTCTGCTGCGCCGATGTAAGCTCATAAGGCATTTTACCTATATATTCATCTATATCGGCAGCCTTTGAAAACGCAATGCCGCCTGCAGCTGTAATTCCTCTGCCCCGCAGAGCCATAAGCGCTGTCTGCATTACAAAGAACTCATCAAACACAAGACGGTATTTTGCTTCAAGAAGCTTCTGTCTGCTTTCGGGAAAATGTATATTATGTATTGCATATTCAAGACTGCACAAATTATTCTGTAATTTTACTGCTTCCGGCAGATAATCAGCTACACTCTCTGTTTCACCGTCTATATACTGCTGCCATTTGCGCATTTCATTCTGTGATATGCCTTTGGTAAGAGGATATACAGGTATAATACCGCGAAGCATATTCTCCCCTGCTTTTGTCATCTCCGGGTGAAGCATCTTGTACTTGCCCTTATCAGCATATATCCTGCCGTAAAATTCGTATTCCATTCCCGGCTTTATGGATTTTGCAAGAAATGCGGCATTAAAAAAAAGCACTTCCATTACAGCGCTTCCGTCATCTGCCGTAATGCGAAGCATATGCTTTCGTCCGTATCTGTTATTAAACACCCTTGTTACAGTTGCTTTAACAAGCACAACCTGTTCATTATCAGCGTCGGAAATTCTGATAACATTTCTTCTGTCCTGATAATCTCTGGGAAAAAGCATATACATATCCTCTACCGTATTTATTCCCATACGGCTTAAGGCTTCTTCTTTTTTGGGGCCTATGCCTTTAATTACTGCAATACTGTCGCTTCCTGTCATTATCTAACAACCTCTATATCTCTTTTGATTACCTGCTGCTTTGACTCTATACCTGTAACAAGAATTCTGATTTTGCTGGGTACATCGCCAAAAGTAACTTTAATGTTTTTCTCTATATAGTCTATTATGCCGTTGGTAACTCTGCTTATGCTTGTACCGAACTTGATTATGAGAAAAATATTTATATGAATTCCCTCATCGTCCCAGACTATATCTATATTGCTGCTTTCGTCATTTGAAAAAATGTTAAATATAGCTTTGGCATTACCCAGCCACGCCTTGCCTGAGTAAGCGTCAACAGCATCTGTAACTATCTGTGTTATTATGCTTTTGTTTATTCCTATGCTGCCGTATTCTGTATCTATATTCCTGAACATATCTATCCTTTCACAAATCAGTATTATTGTTCATATTATACCATATCAATAACTTTAAGCGGTATGTGTTGCGTATCGGTTCTGTCCCAGTGTCCAGTCACCGTATGCAAACATTATACCACAGAGGTATATTTATGGGTAAGCAAAAAAGAAAAACAAAAAAAATGAATAAATGCTGCTGCAACAATTACTATCAGCTCGGTATAGTTATGGTTATCCTCGGCACAGTAACTATCTGCGCTTTTTTCCTGCCTATGAAATTCTGGATACTGCTTCTGGGAGGCACGCTTGTATTCTGTGGAATAAAATTATACAGAGAATAGTGGATATCATATGCAATGAATAAAACAACTTTGAAAATCTGTGGATAACTTTATATTGACAAAAAATTTATGACGGCATAACGTTTAAATTTCAACATTTAAGTACATTTTCACTATTCACAGGCAAGCTTGGATAAAATCGTATACAATTTTTGAAATTCTGTGGGAAAAGTGTGGCAGTGTTGAAAACAATGGCTTTATCATCTGTGGACAACTTTTGGGAAATATGCAAAAGTCATAATTATTCTATGCACTTTTTACATTAATTGCAAAGTACAAGTATGCTTATTTTTATACAGAATTTGCTCATACCATATCTTGTGTTTTCAAATAATTACAAACCTATAAATCAGGCGGTTTATCGAAAACAGCCGTCTTCAGCACAAACTACATATAGTAAAAATACTGCACCTGTGAACTGATAGGATTAATAATAATTAGCTGAGGTGTCCCGCAAATGAAAAAGAAACTGATAATAATATCAGCATCAGCAATTCTGTGTATTGCAGGTATTTACATATATCATCTATGCCGGTACCTTGCTGGAGATACTGCCGCAAGCAGAGAGGAAATATCAAATACCGCTGTTCAAAAAGGCAGCGATTGGTCTATAGTTAAAGAAACTGAAATTGATAATTATATTATAAGCGCTGCCTGCAGCAGCGACAATATGGCTCTGCTTGCAGTTTTTGAGCCCGGATCTGACAAGAGATACAGCTTCGTAAACTCAACCTGAGCTATGCCAGTGAAATTATTATCTCAAATACCGTAATCAATGAGAAGCAATATAATGTGATATGGTTTACCGGCGCATCTGCAGAATATGCACAGGTCACCTATATAGAAGATGGTAAAAAACCTCTGAAACTTAAATCTGATACAAAGAATATGGATATTATCTGTTATCATTATCCGTCAGACGCGTATTCCATGAATGTCTGCTGCTACGACAGTGACGGAAATAAAATATGAATAATAAAAAGTCCCTGAAATCTCCGGTTAAACCTTGGTTTTCAGGGATTAATTCACTTACTCAGGAAAATTCATCTGTGACTTTCTGCACATGGTTTCACATTCCCTGTCTACAGCTTTGAGAAGCCTATAGAATTTAATGCTGATAAATACTGCAGCTATACCCGCCAATATGCTCACTATTAATACCTTTTTCAGTACACCAAAAGCCACACAAAGCATTAGGACAAAAGTTCCCGGAACAACTGCTATTTTGCTTTCCAGTTTCCACTGACGAAGCCTTGCTGCCATCTCTTGGCTATCCACCTTTATTTTTCTCTCAAGTCTGTACTCCGGTGAGGATACAACTCTAATTCTATATGAATTATCAGTGCCCTTATTCTCCTCACAGACACAGGTAATTACAGTATCCACATCAAAGTCCCCATATATAGCATAGGCATATCTGTCCTTTTGTTCATTTTTAAAGCTCTCTGGCTCGCCAAATGAGAAGCACTTGAAAATATAGTATATAATTCCCCATAGAGCATTGATTAACGCTCTTGATACAGGATTTTTTATATCCTCATACGAATATATGCACTGTATGTACAGCCTGTCGATATTAGCGCACTGCAGGCTCACTTCTGTTTTGCCGCCCGCATATAACGGTTCTTCAATATATTCATTGTCATTCCATACTCTGACCTTCACATTATCTTCAAGATTTGAATTTAAAATAATTCTTAACATATGTCACCTGTAAATCAACCCGCCAAAAAACATTACTGTATCAAAAAACCTGCCTTATTTGGCAGGTTTAAATATTAAATCAATTATGCGCGGTTAACTTTGCCGGATCTCATGCATCTGGTGCAAACGTTAGCTCTTCTAACTGTACCTTTTTCGTCTACAACTCTTACAGTCTGAATGTTTGCATTCCATTTTCTTCTTGTGTGTCTCATTGAGTGTGATACTCTGTTTCCTGATACCTGACCCTTACCGCAGATTTCGCATTTTCTTGACATTGTTATGTGCCTCCTTAAATATTACTAAAGCTTTCGCATATTCTCATATTTCTGCTGCCTGCCGGTTCCCTGATAGTTCTCAACTTCTATCTGAGCTTACGGGCTTACACCCAGCGAACATCAAATATTATACTATGTTTCGGATAATATTTCAAGCGCTTTTTTAACAAATTCCTGTTCTGGACAGATTTTTTTGTCTGAATTACAGTTATAGTTCTGTACACAACGTCAGGCTTTCAGGAAGGTTGTAAATCTCTTTTTTCAGAAATTCAGGATAGAAATGCTTCCTGTTAAGGCTGTCAAAGGTCAGCCATTCAAAAGTATTAATATCTCTCCCCTCTTTCAAGGAAAAGCAGTCGCCTTTGTCCGTAAGCTCCTCTCCCTTAATATCCACGAGAAAGTATATACACAGTTCGTGGTATTCAGTGTTGCCTGTTTCCTCTGTAAAGAACGCCTGATTAATCCACAGTGGCCGATTTATTTTTGCAGAGATGCCAACTTCCTCGTAAAGCTCTCTCAAAACGGCATTTTCTGCGGTTTCACCAAACTTTACTCTCCCACCGGGCAGATAATAGTAGGGAGAGCGTTCATCAGTCATCGCCAGTATTTTTTTATCCTTTATTATCACCGCGCAGACACGATAATTGAATTTACCACCGCCTGCTTCAAATGAAATATCCATATCGGAAGCCCTCCAAAGCTGTTTACTTCACTAAAAAGCGGCTGATTTCTCAGCCGCACATTATCTGTTATGTATATTAGTACAGATTTGCAAAGATTTCTGCGATTTCTTCTTCGCTTAAGAATACATAGTTGTTTCCAAGAAGTCTCTGCTGGTTGTCTACTGTTGACTTGGCAAACGGAGCAACCTGATCTTCTGTCATTCCGTATTCCTTTAACGGTTTCTTTTCGATAATCTTGCCAAGGAATTCATCTAATGCAGTATATACGTCAGCTTCGCTGCAGCCTAATACATCTGCAAAAATCTTGTTAACGATTTCGATCTTGCCCTTAGGCTGTTTTCTCATATACATCTTGAATACTTCTGTGAAGCAGATGAAGTTTGCTTCGCCATGAGGAATGTGGAATGCTCCGCCGTGTGCATATGATAAAGCGTGAACTGCGCCGCAGCCTGCGTTACCAAAAGCAATACCTGCATAGTTTGAAGCGATTAAGAAATCCTTTAATAAAGGCTTTCTGTTTTCTGCTGTGTTACCGCCTGCTGCAACAATCTGCTTGTATCCGTTCATAATCATTTCGATTGCCTTTAATGAATACATTTCTGTGAAAGGTGAAGCCTTTGGTGAAAGGAAGCTTTCCACAGCGTGGATTAAAGCATCTACTGATGAAGTAGCGAATACTTTGTCAGGAAGTCCCTGAAGTGATTCAGGAATAAGTACTGCGATGTCAGCATAAGTCTGCTCGTCAGCAATACCTTTCTTTAAGTTAAGTGACGGAATTGAAGCTACGGCTACGTTTGTAACCTCTGAACCTGTACCGCAGGTTGTAGGAACAACTACCAGCTTTTTAACTCTCTTAGGAGCTACCTTACCGGTGTAAAGGTCAGCTACCTTATCAGGAATTTCACAAGCTAAAACCTTGCAGCAGTCAACGATTGTGCCGCCGCCGAAAGCTATGATTCTGTCATATTCATATTTGTCCATTTCCTGTTTCATAGCGTCCATCATTTCATCTGTAGGCTCGCCGGCACCGTATTTTTCCTGATAAATTACAGGCATATCTATTCCCAGCGGCTTAACATACGGATCATACATCCACTGATTTGTTACAAGGATATCTCCTTTTCCTAATTTGAATTCTTCGTTGAAATCCTTAAAAGTGTCAAAATAATGGATTGCAGGAACTACTCTTAATGCTTGCATTTTAATACCTCCGAAATTTAATAAAATAACTTTAAACTTAACTTATATAATTAATATTCTACTTTGAACATTTTTTTGAAGCTTTCCTTGAGTTCATCTCTGAAATCAGGGTGAGCTATGTCGATAAGAGCTCTTGCTCTGTCTCTTACAGTCTTGCCCTTGAGCTTGGCAATACCGTATTCGGTTACAACATAGTCAACATCGTGTCTTGAAGTTGTAACAACCTGACCCTCGCCAAGAAGCGGAGTAATCTTTGAAAACTTAGTTCCGTCTTTTTTAACTGTTACTGACGGCATGGCGATTATTGCTCTGCCGTTTGTACCCATAGCGGCGCCTCTTATGAAGTCAACCTGTCCGCCTACACCCGAGAACTGTCTGTAGCCGATAGTGTCTGCTGCAACCTGTCCGTAGAAGTCAATGCCTATGCAGGCATTGATGCTTACCATATTAGGATTCTGCGCAACTACCATAGGGTGATTTACATAATCGGCAACCTTGAGAAGACACTCTTCGTTGTGGTCAAGGAAGTCGTAGGTTTTCTTTGAACCCATAGCAAAGTTGAATACGAATTTGCCTGCATCCACACCCTTCCGGCTGTTGTCTATAGCGCCTGCCTCATAAAGAACGATAGGTCCGTCACCCAGCATTTCTGAGTGTATACCTAAATGTTTCTTGTTTACAAGCTGATGACATACAGCATCAGGAATAGCTCCGATACCAAGCTGCAGAGTATCTCCGTCATTAATAAGCTCTGCGCAGTTCTTGCCTATGGCTTCTTCTACAGGTCCTATCTTTGCAAGCGGAAGCTCTACAAGCGGAGTATCCTTTAAAACAAACGCATCAATCTGCTCTACATCAAATATCGCATCACCATATGTAAAAGGCATATTCTTGTTAACCTGTGCAAGTACAACCTTTGCAGATTCTACAGCCTGAACAGTATAGTCTGCCGATACGCCTGCTGAAACCTTACCGTTTTCATCAGGTGGAGTTACCATTATCATAGCTACGTCAACTTTAATGTCGCCTGTTCTCATAAGCATCGGAATTTCATGGAAGAACATAGGTGTAAAATCACCATTACCCTCTTCTATGCACTTTCTTGTGTTGCCGCTTGCAAACCATACGTTTGTATGGAAATTCTCAGCGTATTCAGGCTTTGTATATCCGCCCGAACCGTGGCTTACCATATGTGAAATCTCTACATCCTTGTATGCTGCGTGGTTTGCAACCATAGCGTCTACAAGCGCAGGCGGTTCACCTATGCAATGCGCAAGCACAACTTTGTCGCCTGAGTTAATCATTTTTACGGCGTCTTCTGCTGACATTATTTTGCTTTCATAATATTCTTTCCAACCCATTTATTGTGTCCTCCTATTTTATATATATCTACAAGCTGCCCCGCAGCTCGTTTATAATCTTCTCTATATGCTCTGCCGCCCACATTTTTCTTACCTGACCTGACCATGTAAACTGGTCGTAGCCCGCACAGCAGTTGGTACATCCTCCTATAATAAGAAGGTCATCGTACTGTTCGTCTTCTGTTGTTATCTTAAACTCTATATCACTGTCTTTAAGTCTGTCTTTTATCTGATTCAGCGCCTCTCCCCGGTCGTATCTGGGGTTGCAGCCGCCGCAAAATCTGACACCGCATTTCATATGTTAAATATTCCCTCGTAATTTGAATACAGGGAACGGAGCATTCTCCGTCCCCTTGAATTTTCGAAACTATTTAATTCCGATTATAGCCTTAGCTAATTCTTTCTTTGCAGGAAGGTTACCCTGTCTTGCAATCATAATTCTCTGAGCCTGTGGTGAACCTGCACCGTGTAATGACTCTGTTCTGTATCCAACTGCTGATGAACCTAAGCAGATGTTTTCTAAGAATCTGAGAACTCTCATTCTTTCTTCAGTTGTGCAAGCCGGTGAACCTGCGAAGTACTTGTTGCAGATTTCTCCGATTGTTTCGCCGTTTCTGCCTACAGGTACGTCTGACTTGAAGTCTTTTTCTGATGGCATTGTTACCATTAATCCGCCTGCGATATCTTCAGCAAGTCTTACGATTTCATAAGGATATCTTGTTACATTCTGCTTACATACGTTTGCAAGAAGAAGGTCAATCTGGTAGTTACCTGCTTCTGTAGGATATCCCTCAGCTGAGCAGGCGATACCGCAGCAGTATAATGTTTCGTTAAGATGAGTCATTTCGATGAGCTTATCCTTGATGTGTGAAGCCTTCTGAGCTCCGTTGTAGTCAGCAGCAAGTGCAGCAGCACCGATGATAACATCACCAACACCAACTTTGCATCCGCCGTATGACTGTCTGTGATATCCTGCGAATCTTTCTACGAGCATTCCTGCGAAATCATATTCTTCACATAAGAAGATGCAGTCATTAGGAATGAATACATTATCGAATACTACTAATGCTTCCTGGCCGCCGAATTTCTTGTTTCCGAGGTCAACGTCAGCGCCGTCTTCTAATTTTCTTGTGTCGCATGACTGTCTTCCGTAGATCATGAACATACCTTCTGCATCTGAAGGACATGCAAATGATACTGCATAAGCCTTGTCGGCTTCGCCCATAGCCTGTGTAGGCATTACAAGGTGCCAGTGTGAATTGATTGTACCTGTCTGGTGAGCCTTAGCTCCTCTTACTACGATACCGTCTTCTCTCTTCTCTACGATATGTACGAAAAGATCAGGGTCTTTCTGAAGATGAGGTGCAAGTCCTCTGTCTCCCTTAGGGTCTGTCATAGCACCGTCTACTACTAAGTCTTCGTTCTGAACTTTAGTTAAGAACTTTTTGAAGTTTTCGTGGTAGTGAGTTCCGTATTTCTTGTCTACTTCAAAAGTAGTTGAGAATACAGCATTGAATGCGTCCATACCTACACATCTCTGGAAGCATGAAGCTGTCTTCTGTCCGCAGAGTCTCTGCATCTTAACTTTTTTTCTGAGGTCATCAGCGCTCTGATGTAAATGACCGAATCTGTTAACGATTTCACCTGTAAGGTTTGATTTGGCAGTCATAAGATCAGCATACTGAGGGTCCTGTGCAAGATCATAAGTTACCTTAACGCAGTCGATTGATGGTCTGATGATCGGGTGGTCTACCCAGTTATCAATCTTTTCACCAAACATATAGACTCTTGTCTTCATTTTTCTTAAGCTCTCGATATACTGTTCACCTGTCATTAGCATAATAAAATCACTCCTTTTTATATTTTAGAACAAATCCATCTCCTTATTGATCAGCAAATGTTCATTTAAAACTAAATCTCGTGGTTAAGAATTTTTCTGGCCATATCCAGCAGGTCCTCGCTTACTGTCGTGTCCAGCCTGACATCCTTAACCTCACCGCACTCGCTCATCACGGTATCTCTTACCACCTGCTCCAGCGTATCCTGTGCCGACGGGCACTGCGCGCATGCGCCTGTGAATCTGATGTAGGCAACGCCGTCCTCTATTGCGGTAAGCGTCGCCCCGCCGTAATGATTGGCTAATATGGGGTCTACTTTCTCTTTGAGTATTTTTTTAATCGTGTCTTCCATTTTGTTCTCCTGAAAGCATTAGTTGCAGAGATACCTCCACAAGTTAGATTATACCTAACCTTAAAGTCATTTTCAAGTACACTTATTCTACTTATTTGTCTAAAATGTGGACTTAATTGCGGTGATTTCCAGTCGCTGTATGCAAATTCGAAAATAATATGCGAAATTCCGTAAAAAATTTTTTAAATTTCAAAATTTTTTTGTACAGATAAGTATGCATTGCAAACTCTGCCGGAAATGTGTTATCATACAGACAGCAAAAGATGGCACATACTGCCTATAATATATACAGAAAGGAACTTTTTAATATGTACGAAACAGTTAAATACGAAGTCAGAGACGGCATAGGCTATATCACAATCAGCAGACCTAAGGCGCTGAACGCACTCAATATGCAGGTGCTTGACGATCTTCACCACGCTTTTACAGAAGTAAACGCGGACGAAAATGTAAGAGTTGCAATCCTTACAGGTGAAGGCAAGGCATTTGTTGCAGGCGCAGACATTGCGCAGATGTATGAATTCGACCCTATTCAGGGAAGAAATATGATGATTAAGGGTCACGGCCTTATGAACTTCATCGAAGCTATCGAAAAACCTGTAATCGCAGCGGTAAACGGATTTGCTCTGGGCGGCGGCTGCGAGCTTTCAATGGCGTGTGATTTCAGAATCGCCTCCGAAAAAGCAAAATTCGGTCAGCCTGAAACAGGTCTTGGAATTATCCCGGGCTTTGGCGGAACCCAGAGACTCCCTCGTCTTGTAGGCAAGGCCAAGGGTAAGCTTATGATTATGACAGGTGAAATTATAGGGGCGCAGGAAGCGTACGAAATAGGACTAGTTGAGAAAGTGGTTCCCGCAGATGAGCTTATGAACGCCGCAGAAGAGCTTGCAAATACAATCAAATCAAAGGCTCCTATCGCAGTTGCGGTTACAAAGACAGTTGTAAACAACGGCTACGGTCTTGATATGAAAACTGCAAGCGCGCTTGAAATGGAAGCTTTTACAGCGCCTTTCGCATCACAGGACAAATCAGAGGGTATGCTGGCATTCCTCGAAAAGAGAACTCCTGAATTTAAAAATAAATAAGGCTTTAGTATATCAAAACGCGCAGCTTCGGATATTGCTCCGGGGCTGCGCTTATTTTACATATATTCTTCCGCCAGTACCATACTGCCTGTTTCTCTGGTTTTTTTCATATCTATTATCCGCTGATTGCTGCTGCCTCTGAATTTAAGGGTCAGATCTCTTTTGTCAGCCTCGTATCTGCCGTCAATAAGCAGATCCGTAACCTCAAGCAGCCTGTTTATGCTCTCATTGCTCAAATCAAGAAGCTCCTCATAGGTATATCCCGTAAATGTTACTACCGACAGCCCTCTTTCTCTTATTTTCTCTCCAAGCTCTGCAAACTCCTCCGCCTGACAGAACGGCTCGCCTCCGCTGAATGTGACTCCTTTGAGCAGCGGATTTTTGTCTATTTCCTCAAGTATTTTGTCTATGGCGCAGTCATATCCTCCCTCAAAATCGTGAGAGTCCGGATTGTGACAGCCCTGACAGTTATGTGGACAGCCCTGACCGAATACAGCAAATCTGATTCCCGGTCCGTCAACTATGGACTCCCTTATAATTCCTGCTATGCGAAGTGTTGTAATCTCTTTCATAATATCGCCTCATATTCTCAATAAACAGGTGCTGCATTGCAGCACCTGTCTTAATTTCTATAAATGTTTAACTCTGTCTTTTTCCTCTGCGGTCTTGGCATCATTCCACATATCCATAGTGCCTACAAGATAACCTGTAATTCTTCTTATTCTCTCAAAGCCCACATTGTCATCTTCCTCTTTGCGGCCGCAGCATGGACATTCGTTGTCAATGACTCCGGTATATCCGCATACAGGATCTCTGTCTACAGGGTGGTTGATTGAGCCGTAGCCTACGCCGTTTTCTTTCATGCATCTTACAACCTGCTCAAATGCGTCAAGGTTCTTGCAAGGGTCGCCGTCAAGCTCTATATATGAGATATGACCCGCATTTGTAAGCTCGTGATACGGTCCCTCTATCTTAATCTTGTCAAAAGCATTTATATTGTAGTATACCGGCACATGAAAACTGTTAGTGTAGTATTCTCTGTCTGTTACTCCCGGTATAATTCCGTATTTCTGCTTGTCAAGTCTTACAAATCTTCCGGACAGTCCCTCTGCAGGAGTTGCAAGAAGCGTCCAGTTAAGACCTGTTTCTCTTGATTTTTCGTCCATGCGCTTTCTCATGTAGCCTACTATCTGAAGTCCCATTTTCTGAGCCTCTACAGACTCTCCGTGATGACTTCCCATAAGCGCCTTGAGGCACTCTGCAAGGCCTATAAAGCCCATGCTTAAAGTTCCGTGCTTGATAATCTCTGCGATGGAATCGTTAGGTCCCAGCTTGTCTGAGTCTATCCATACTCCCTGTCCCATCAGGAACGGGAAGTTCTTAACCTTTTTGGAGCTCTGTATCTTAAATCTCTCATTGAGCTGGTCTATGATTAAATCTATCTTCTGATCTAAAAGCTCGAAGAACAGGTCTGTATCTCCCTTGGCCTTGATAGCAAGTCTCGGCAGGTTTACAGATGTGAAGCTCAGGTTGCCTCTGCCTGTTACTATCTCTCTTGACGGATCATACACATTGCCTATAACTCTGGTTCTGCAGCCCATATACGCACATTCTGTGTGATAGTCGCCCTCTTTGTAGTATTTGAGGTTGTACGGAGCGTCAAGGAAAGAGAAGTTAGGGAAAAGTCTCTTTGCCGAGGTTTCGCACGAAAGCTTGAAAAGATCGTAGTTAGGATCTTCAGGATTATAGCTTACGCCCTCTTTTACCTTGAAAATCTGTATAGGGAATATTGGTGTTTCTCCGTTGCCGAGGCCCGCCTGTGTTGCAAGCAGTATCGACTTCATTACCAGTCTGCCCTCAGGAGACGTATCGGTACCGTAGTTTATTGAACTGAACGGAACCTGCGCTCCTGCTCTTGAGTGCATTGTGTTTAGGTTGTGAATAAGAGCCTCCATAGCCTGATAGGTTCTCTTTTCGATTTCCTCATCGGCAAATTTAACGGCTTTTTTCTGTACCTTAGCTATATCTTCTGCAGGTATGTGTTTCTTGAGCTGCTCTGCTTCAAGCTCAAGGTAATTGTTGTCCCATGCCATGCAAGGGCATACACCGTACTTCTCCTCTATATCTGTACCTATCTGTTTTACCAGACCATCCTTGTCGTCTATGTCATACATAAAGTCAAGTATCTCGGCAAGGTTCTTCCAGTATGCGCGCTTGTAGGTTTTTCTTACGCCCACTGCAAGAGCGTAATCGAAATTAGGAACCGACTGTCCGCCATGCTGGTCGTTCTGATTTGACTGTATCGCAATGCAGGCAAGAGCTGCATAGCTTTCGATGCTCTGAGGTTCTCTGAGATGACCGTGGCCTGTGCTGAAGCCTCCCTCAAGCAGCTTAACCAAATCAATCTGGCAACATGTCATTGTAAGGGTCAGGAAGTCCATATCGTGAATATGTATGTCTCCCTCCTCGTGGGCTCTGGAATGAGAAGGCTTGAGTATGCACATCTTGTAGTACTCCTTGGAGCCCTCCGAACCGAATTTGAGCATTGTGCCCATTGCTGTGTCGCCGTCGATGTTGGCGTTTTCTCTCTTGATGTCGTTGTCCTTTGCGTCCTGGAATGTAAGGTCGTCATAGATATGCATAAGACGGGTATTCATATCTCTCATTCTGGTACGCTCTGCTCTGTAAAGTATGTATTCCTTGGCAGTTCTTGCATGACCGTTTTCGATCATGACTTTCTCTACCGCGTCCTGTATTTCTTCAACTGTAGGTACTTTGTCCGCATATTTATCACAAAGATACGCCTCAACCTCAATAGCAAGCTCCTCTGCCATATCCTTATCTCTGCCGCCTAAAACCTGCGCCGCCTTGAAAATTGCGTCTGCGATTTTATCTCTGTCAAACTCTACTATTCTGCCGTCTCTTTTTTTAATCTTTGTAATAGTATTCATCAATTTCCCTCCGGATTATCATTTGTATTGTTTTTCGTACAAACCACAACATATTGTGCTTAACTAATACTATTAAAGTAGAAAAAGCACAATTTGTCAATCCTTTTTTTCTATTATTCACACTTAATTTTCACAAGGGGCTGCCGCAGAGCTGCTGAAAAGGTTACAATTTCAATGGTAAATAAAAGAACCAGAAAAAATCCGGTCCGATAAATAATTTAAATGTCTCTGTTTTCGAAAAATTCCGCCCTCAGAAGTGACATAAGCTGCAGGTCGTAGTATCTGCCGTTTTTTTTGCAGCCGCTTCTGGCAGTTCCCTCTTTTTGAAATCTCTGTTTGCGGAACAGGCGGTCTGCCGTATCATTGTCCCTGATAAAATCAACGGTAACTCTCTCCATATGAAGATTGATAAACGCATATTCAAGAAATGCGCTCAAGGACTCAGTGCCGTAGCCTCTGCCTCTGTTTGCCTCGTCTGCAATATATATTCTGGTGAGATCAAGAGAGTCCTCCTCTCTATTTATATCGGTTACAAGTATCCTGCCCACAGGTGTGTTGTCAGCCTTGGTCACTATCGTAAACTGCATCACCGTATTGTCCTCATCGTCAAGAATAAATTTCCTGACAACCTCTCCGTAGCTCTGCTGATCACTTATATTAAAATATCTGATAACCTCAGGATCGGCTTCCCATTCTGCAAAATAACGGCAATCCTCAAAGACTGATTCTCTGATAATTAAATTTCTTGATTCCATTAAAATTTACCACCTATTTCGTTAAATATCTGTAAAACTTCACAAATCTATGGTATTATTATAAAGCATTTTAATTAATAAATAAACAATAAGGGGTAAATTTATGTGCAGAAATTTTAAAAAAATCATTTCGGTGCTGCTGATATTGTCCCTGCTGGCAGTATGCGGCTGCACCAAAGAAACAGAGGAGCCGAATGTTCCCACGACAGACGAGCTTATCGCATCTCAGTACAATGATCTGATTACAGATGCCGGAAGCGAGACAGATGCGGACAAAATCATAGATTATGTCAGAGGCTGGGCTGAGGATAATGATATTTCCTGCGAAACGGCTTCAAACGGCAGTCTGGTTATGAAGTTCAAGGCCTCCAAGGACTGCGGTGAATATCCGTCAACAGCGCTTCACTGCAGTATAAGCGGTACGGACAATGAAAACGAAATGCAGTATCTTGCCGTTATGATGTATGCCGTAACTCACCTTGACAAGCACGGAGAGCTTTCCGCAATAGTATCGCCGGCTGATACTGCCGCTGATATTGACAGGAAATACATCAAAACCGATAATTTCATAAATCTTGAATACAATGAAGAGGATCTGTCACTTCTGACTTCCTGCGCAGCCTCATCAAAATACAGGCTTTCACACAGGATAAGCTATACCTCGCCGAGATATGATACGGCCTACAGAATTACGATTAAGAACCTCAAGGGCGGCAGAGTCTCAGGGCTTGAAGAGGGTCACCCCAATCCGCTGCTTAACATAAACAGTATTCTTGCAAACTTCAAGACAAACGGACTGCTTTATGATCTGGCCGATTTCAGCGGAGGCTCCTCCTCCGACAGCTACGGCACCGGAGCTTCAGCAGTTGTGGTAATATCCCGATCCGATGCCGAAAGCTTCGAAAAGCGTCTTGACAAGGCTATCGCAAAGTTTGACAAGAAATGGGGAGATCTTGAGGACAGCTATGAATTTTCCTATGAACAGACGGATATGCCGTCACAGGTTATGACTCCGGACAGCGCCAGCGATATAGTAAGCCTGTTTTACACTATGATAAGCGGCGTATATCTTACAGACGAGGATACAAATGAAACGGTCGCTTATACGAATATAGGCAGACTCACTATTAAAAACAGCATAGCTTCCGTAAGAATAAAGGCGGCAAGCAAGTCATATCCTACTCTTACAGAGATGGACGATGCCGTAAAAACCATAGCTGAAATATCTAATTTCAGATACAAAAAAACATATTCCTCCGTACTCTGGAAAGAGTATGAAAACCGCGGACTTCTGGGTTCATTCCAGTTTGCGGCGGAAGAAATAACAGGAAACAAAATATCTGAGACAAGCACCTTTGAAACACATCTCTGCGGAGTGTTAAAAGACAGAAGCAACAATCTTTCCCTGCTGTCCCTTGGCCTGAACTACAACCAGTGGGACGATGCGGCAAACACGGTAATAGAGTTTCTTGAGGATATAACGGCGGCGGATATTGTTTCACAGTATTTCGGAGCTGAATAACATATCGAATAAAAAAAGAACGTATATGAGATTTTCATTACGTTCTTTTGTTATGCCGTTACGAGTCTTTGAGCACCCTTATGATGTTTACGGCATTAACCATAAACGCCTCCTCGGGCTGCGCGCTTCTCCTTGACTCACTCCAGAATTTTTCCTTGTATCTTTGCAGCACTTCCTCGTCAGAAAGTCCTTCACTGTACAGATTTTTGACAAACTCTCTCTCCTTTGCGGCGTTTTTGATAAATCTGTCAAAGTACGTATCATTAAAGAATTCTGGAATAATCCCGAAATGCGGCGTTATTATTCTCCTGGCCCCATATGCCTTGCATTTACGGGCGCTTTCAATACTGTCGCTGTAGCTTTTGAGTATTGCGCTGCAAACATCCTGATCTTCTTCTACAACGCCTGTACTCTCACAGGCGAACATAAGCCCTGCAGGCTCTAAAATATAGCACAGGCAGCAGTCGGTGTGACCCTTTGCCTCAAGAACATATATGTACTGTTCTCCCAGCGACACCTTGTCCCCTTCCGAAACTACAATATCAACGGCAAGTCCCTCAACGGGTATCTCCTTTTTGCTTTTGCTGTAGGTATGCTGCGCTTCTGTGCCAAGCCTTTTGATAGTCCGTATGGCTCCCTCTCTCTCAAAGACAGTCTTTGCCTTATAGCTTCCGACAACCTTAGCCTCGGGCCATTCCCGCCTTATATACGGCAGCGCGCCCATATGATCATAGTGGGTATGAGTTATGAACACATAGTCAAGTTTGCGGTCTCCCAGATATTTTTTTGTATTCTCAATCATCTGCTCTCCGCAGTATGCCATGCCGCAGTCAATCATAGCTGTTTTTTCGCAGCAGGTAATAAGTATGGCCTCTCCGCCGTAGCCTGCCGTAACTCTGTGAATTCCCTCCGGGAAGTCAAACCTGTTATACCCCTTAAAATCTCTAAAAAAAGCATCATTTGAAGGTGCTGTTTCTTCTTTTTTAATTTCGCTCATTGTAAAAAACACCAGTCCTGTCTATATGATTATATATGTAAGTAATATGCAAAAGCACAACGGCCCTCGCCTCGCCTGCTGACTGCCCTTACGGCGTAATGTCATACCATGTTGTCCCTTCATCTGTTGTCCGGTAAACCTTATCCTTGTTTACATAGGTAAACTCTTTAATCGAGCCATTATCCCCGTATTTATAGTATGCAAAACCCTGATTCTGATTTTGACCATGCCAAGCCTCCAGTGGATAAAACGGGCTTTGTTCATAGGAGGCAGGCTCAGGATTATAGGACTCAAGTTTATCTTTGAAGGCTGCCGAATCCGCATAATAAACACGCGCTGTAAATTTAGTGCCGTTGATTTCAAATGTCTTGTTGGAGAAAAATGCCCTACCATCCTGCATGTTGTCCTTATTACGATTATTAAATTCTCCTCTGAGAAATTCCTTAGTACCCTTTAGATCCCCGGTATAGGTTTTCTGACCGGAGCCGCCGCCGGAACCACCACTCCAGTTAAAGATCGCCCCCTTGTCTTTGTCATAGGAAACCTCGCAGGTTCCGTTGCTTCCCGGAGTTCCTGTCCAGTTGTCTGTATTCGTGCCGTTAAAGGTAACTCCCCCGATTGTGATCGGAAGCTTTGTCTGCCAGCCGGACAGTTTCTGTTTCAGCCCGACGGTAACGGGATCTGTATTTCCGTCTGTATCAAGCACCCTCACCATCAGCTCGGCATATGCTGCTCTGACATTCGCTATATCTGCTGCCTCCCTGCTTTTTTCCAGCTGAGCTGCAAAGACAGGAATTGAAATCGCCGCAAGCACTCCTATAACTGCTACAACTATTAAGAGTTCAATAATCGTGAAGCCCTTTTCCTTCTTTTGGTTTTTTGCTTCTTTGTATATCATATTGTTCCTCCATACTCATTGATACGGCAGGGCATTATCGTATTTATACCCTGATATTATCTGCCTGAGGCAGATAGAACAGCGCCTCTGCCATTGGCTGAATAAGCGGATAATCCATATTGGTTTTCTTTATATTTTATCATCTGAAAACAAAAAAGTATAGAGGCAGTTTACGGGACAGATTCAGGTATTCTCAAGGTATGCGTTATCTCCTGCCGCAGCTTATTACAGGCGGGTTTGCACAGCTTCAGGCGCACTTTTTTCTTTTTTAATTTCACCCATAGTAAAAAACACCAGTCCTATCCATATAATTATAAATGATATAAGCTGGATCATATCAAAAGGCTCGTCCATTATGAAAATTCCTATCACCAGCGCTATCGAAGGCGACAGATACTGGGTTATGCCCAGCGTTGTAAGAGGAACCTTCTGCGCGCTTACTCCAAACAGTCCCAGCGGAACTGCCGTAAGCACTCCGCAAAAAAGCAGCAGTACATACTGATAAGGCTCTCCGGTATCAAGCGCTCCCCTGCCTGATGCCTCAAGATATATGACTACCGCCAGCGCTATGGGCATAAGAAATACCGTTTCATAAAACAGAGAAATAAGCGGCGGCAGCTCGCTTGTTTTTTTGATTGCCGCATATGTTGCAAATGAAAGCGCAAGTCCAAGGGCAATAAACGGAATCTGCATAAAATGAACAAGTATGACCGTAAGCCCGATGCCTGCGAATATGATAGCGATGAGCTTATGTCTTTCAAGCTTTTCTTTAAAAAATATAATGCCGAATACGCACACCATCAGCGGCTCTATGTAATAGCCTATACAGGTCTGTATCACAAAATCGGCATTTACTGCCCATATGTAAAGACTCCAGTTAAAGGTTATAAGAAGTCCCGCGGCTATGTTTCTGAGCACAAGCCTTTTGTCACGCCATGGTTTTAATACTTCCTTAATCCCGTATATTCCGGCAGAGGCCGCAAAGCACACAAGACCTACAAGAAATATCCGGTAAAATATTATAACTCCCGAGCCTATAGGTCTTAAAGCCTGCCAGTACAGTGGCAGCACACCCCACAGCACGGAACAGAATACAGCAGCCTGCATACCTTTGATATAATCTTTTTTGTCTGTCATAAACTACCTCGTCTAAATCTAAGATAACCATATAATCTTATCACCAGACACTAAAAAAAGCAAGCCGCAGCCTGCTTTCTAAAATAGTCCTCCGAGGAAGCCTCCCTTGCCGTTGTTACAGCTGCAGAGGAGATATATAATTATAAGTATCCATAATATATTGAGTCCTCCGCCGTCGTCACAGCAGTATTTTTCGCAGCATTTATCCCTGCATCTGTCGAAGCATTCCTTTTCGCAGCAATCTCTTCTGTCTCTTTCGTCACCCATAAAAAAACCTCCATATTCATTCTAAATTATACTATGCAGGTTTTTGTAATCCGTGATTAGTATTCATCTGAAAATTCGTCATCAAAAAGAAAATCGCTGTTTAAAAGCTCCTCTTCCTCATTTCCCGGTTCATATCCTGTGTCTCCGTCAGTATCCGATGTAAAGGATACAACATATTCATCAAGGGGATAATCAAGGCACTCCGAAAAATCATACATATATTCATCAGCTCTCAGCTTTTCTATTCTGTAAAGCACAAGCGCCTCTCTGACAGGAACCGTTCTGATACTTCCGTCCCTGCTGCTCTGACATTCCACGTCCGTATCGAAATTGTACCAGTTTCTGAAACGGGAAACCTCATCCGTAAACAGCACTATGCTTCTCTCATCATCAGTATTTTCGGCATAACCTTTGAGCACCCTCTTTATATTGTCAAGCAGAGTAAAAAGCTCCGCTTCTTCTTCGAGAACTCCCTCCATTATATCCTCAAAATAATTGTCCGTAAGCTCTGACAGAACACCTGTATCAACCTCGGCAAACAGCTCGTACATCACTTCGCCCGGTATATACTCGTCGCTTTCCATCAGAGCCGCAAAATTATCAAAATACTTAAAGTCCTCAGTGCTTTCTATATCCACTATCTCAAAAAGTTCATTCAAATCCATTCTCCCACTTATATTCCTTTCTTTTAGATGGTATAATACTAATACATCCAGTACATTATTGCACAGTTACGGTGCTAAATCAACAGCAGTAAGGCATTAACCTGAACTTTGCGCACAATTTCCGCGCATATTCCGCAAAATCAAAACTGAGGACATATACAGTCTTTTGGGGAGGTATGGATATGATAAAAAAATGTTTCAGATGCGGTTCGGAAAATCTCGTTAAAGTGGTATCGGCGAAGGCGCTTGTAATACCGGAGATAAAACGGGAGGTGGAGAACGGAACTGCCGAGGTAAGCTGCGGCTGCGCAGGTTTTCTTTCATCACATATGACAAGATGCAGAAGCTGCGGCTTTGAATGGGATGATATTATGGAACGGCAGATGATGCAGCAGGAATAAACTTACTGCCTGCCTCAGAAGCTGCTGCATAATGGATTTTCACAGAAATGCACTTAAACACAAACCAGGAGGACATAAATGACAGAAAGAAATAAAACAGAACAGAAATACAAATGGAATATCAAGGCTATGTTTCCGGACGAAGCGCTCTGGGATCAGGCTGTAGTTCAGTCACTTGAAAAAGCAGAAAGCTTTGCAGAACTTTCTGGTCATCTGACAGACAGCGCGGATACTCTTTTAAAGGCTTTCAGACTGCGTGACGATATGTGGCAGCAGCTCGAAAAGGCGTATGTATATGCAAGAATGAAAAGAGACGAGGATAACAGAGTTTCAAAATATCAGGCGATGACTGACAAATGCTTTGCCGCTATCGCAAAGATGTCTGCGTTATCATCATTTTTCACACCTGAGCTGCTTGAAGCTCCCGAGGATAAAATACTCGGATTTTTAAACGAAAACAAAGACCTTGAAATCTACAGGTTTGCAATAACCGAAACTCTCAGGCAAAAAGCTCACGTTCTGTCAAAGGCAGAAGAAAACATAATGGCGCAACTTAGTGAGGTAACCGGCGCTTCCGGTGATATATTCACTATGCTCAACAATGCAGACATTAAATTCGGCACGATTACAGACGAAGACGGAAAACCTGCGGAGCTTACTCACGGCAACTACATTACATTTATGGAAAGCCACAACAGAGAAGTCAGAAAAGAAGCTTTCACACATATGTATGAAGCCTACAAAAATCAGATAAATACTATAGCAACAGCCTACAACTACAACACAAAAACAGATGTTGTAACCGCAAGAATAAGGAAATATGAGTCGGCAAAGCACGCTGCCCTTGCAGGTGATGATGTAAGCACAGAGGTTTACAATAACCTTATTAAAGTAGTCAATGATAATCTGCCGGTTCTTCACAGATATCTGAACATCAGAAAGAAGCTTCTGGGCGTTGATGAAATGAAAATGTATGACGTGTACGTCCCTCTTATAGAGCTTCCTAAAAAAGATGTAACCTTTGAAGATGCGGTAGAGCTTGCAAACAAGGGACTTGCCCCTCTTGGAGAGGAATACCTTGAGAGAATGAACAAGGGTATAGCCTCAAGATGGATTGACGTATACGAAAACGAGGGCAAAACAAGCGGCGCCTACAGTTTCGGAAGCTACGACTCAATGCCGTATATCCTTATGAACTACAGCAGCACCCTCAAAGACGTTTTCACACTGGTTCACGAAATGGGTCATTCAATGCACTCAAGCTATACAAGACAGTACCAGCCGTTCATATACGGAAGCCACTCCATATTTACGGCAGAGGTTGCCTCAACGGTCAACGAGTCACTGCTTATGAGATATCTGCTTGATAACGAAACAGACCCTGAAATGAGAAAATATCTGCTGAATATGTATATCGAGGAGTTCAGAACCACCCTTTTCAGACAGACTATGTTTGCTGAGTTTGAGGATATGACCCACAGCGCTATCGAAAACGGCGAGGTTCTTACGGCAGACTGGCTTAACGAAAACTACAACGCCCTTAACACCAAATACTTCGGCGATGCCGTTACAGATGATGAGTACATCAAATACGAATGGGCGAGAATACCTCATTTCTATACTGCGTTTTATGTATATAAATATGCTACAGGCTATTCGGCAGCTACTGCAATATCTTCAAAAATACTCTCCGAGGGAGAAGCTGCAAGAGATAATTATCTGGAATTCCTCAAAACAGGTGATTCCAACACTCCTATAGAGCTTCTCAAAATAGCCGGAGTGGATATGAGCAGCCCTGAGCCTATCAGAGCGGCTATGAAAGTATTTGCATCACTTGTTGATGAATTCGAAAAGCTTGTGCTTGCATAATACGGCATACCCTATCTATACAGGAGAATTATCGTGAACAGAATAGTAAATATTACAGCAAATAATACTGAACTGTCATTAAAAACAAAAACAAGACTTTCGGCTATGCTCGAAAAGGCAGGCTTCATAGTAAGCAGAGAATTCAACCATCACGCTGAGCTTACGGTGTGCATAGGCGGAGACGGCGCTTTCCTGCAGACAATGCATGAGCATAATTTCCCCTCTATGCCCATAATCGGCATAAATACAGGACATCTTGGATTTTTTCAGGAAATATCGCCGGATAAGCTTGATGATTTCATATTCAACTATACGCAGAATATGTACAGACTGCAGAAGCTGACAACAGTAAAGGCAACAGTGAAAACAGAGGACGGCGCTACCGCAGAGCACATAGGGCTTAATGAAATAGTAATACGTGGCTCCCACTCCTATTCCATTCACCTGAATATATCCATAGGCGACAGCTTCATAGAGCGTTTCAGCGGTGACGGAATACTGGTAGCCACACCGTCAGGCTCTACGGCATACAACTATTCACTGGGCGGCTCCATAGTAGACCCAAGGCTTAATCTGCTTCAGGTAACCCCTATCGCTCCTATGAATACAACTGCCTACAGATGCTTTACCTCAAGCATACTGCTGCCCTCCGACCTGTCTCTGGGAGTTATACCCGAAAACAGAAAGGACACTACTATATATATAGACAATGACGGTTATGAAACCAGATACGAAAACGTTAAAAATATCAGAATTGAGTTCGCAGATAAAATAGTTCAGCTTTTGAGGTTTGATACTTATGATTTCTGGAACAAGGTTAAAACTAAATTCTTATAGGAAGCTTAAATGAACAGATTTGAATATATATTAACAGAAAACGATAAAGACATTCCAATTAAAAAAATTATGCGCAGGGAGTTTGGATTTTCCTCAAGACTTATGACAAAAATAAAGCAGAATAAATCCGCATATCTTAACGGAGAGTCCCTCCCCGGCTGGGTTACAGGAGAGGCAGGCGATGTCCTCACCGTCAGACTGCCTGAGGAGACAAGCGATTTTGAACCGGAGCCAATCCCTATATTCCCTGTTTTTGAGGACAATGATCTGCTGATTATAAATAAGCAGCCGGGATTTGTGGTGCACCCTACCAAGGGGCACCCTGCTCACACCATAGCCAACGGACTGATGCAGTATCTAATTGACACCAATCAGAAATTCAAAATAAGATTTATAAACAGGCTTGATATGGATACCTCCGGGCTTCTGATTATAGCCAAGAACTCTCACGCTCAGGACAGCTTTATGAAGCAGATGAAGGCAAATACCATACGCAAGAAATATATAGCTGTGGTAAAGGGAGTTATACCCGAAAACGAGGGCACTATAGACCTGCCTATCGGAAGACCTGACCCTGACAGAGTTGAGCGCTGGGTAATGACAGAGGGCGGATATCCGTCGGTAACTCATTACAGTGTTATAGAAAGGTTTAAAAATCATACGCTGGTCAGCCTTATTCTCGAAACAGGCCGTACCCATCAGATAAGAGTACATATGGCATATACAGGTCACCCTGTACTCGGCGACCACCTGTACGGCGGTGAAAATCCCCTGCTCATAGAAAGACAGGCGCTTCACTCCCGCTACCTATCATTTAATCACCCTGTTTCAGATAAGCGAATTGACGTTGAAGCTCCGCTTCACGAGGATATGCTTAAACTGATAGAAAAGCTGCGAAAATAGAAATCACCCTGTAAGCAATATACTGTTTACAGGGTTTACTTTTTTATTAAACTGAATTATATAAATAGAAAATTCCTTACAAAACTCTTTTTCATATATTACACTCTTATCAAAACAAGTTGTTTCCTGTGAACTACTCCGACTTATAGAAGCCGGAGCTTCCTGCTTCAACCACTACTGCGTTGGCTGCGGTGTTACGCAACTCAATGTCTTACACAATGTCCACAGGC
>CAKQOW010000028.1 GCA_934256595.1 uncultured Clostridia bacterium | reverse complement strand
TCTGCCAGCATATCGGCATGCTCCATACTGTCGTTGACGCCTTTGACAAGCGCGTATTCAAATGTTACTCTGCGGCCTGTTTTTTGTGCGTATTCTCCCGCCGCGGCTATAACCTCTTTAACGGGATATCTGTTGTTTACAGGCATCATTTCGCTTCTGATTTCATCAGTGGGCGCATGAAGTGATACTGCAAGTGTTACCTGAGGGAATTCCTCTGTAAATCTTCTGATTCCATCTGCAAGTCCGCAGGTGGATACCGTAATGTTTCTCATCGAAATATTAAGTCCCTTTGGTGAGTTTACAAGTTTTAAAAATTTTGCAACGCTTTCGTAGTTGTGAAACGGCTCGCCCGTCCCCATTATAACTATATGCCCTATCCTCTCTCCCGTGTCTGCCTCTGCCGCCAGAAGCTGCGCCGCCATTTCCCAGCTCTCAAGGTTTCTTTTGAGACCGCCTATCGCCGATGCGCAAAACCTGCACCCCATGGCGCAGCCTGCCTGTGAGGATATGCATATGGAGTTTCCGTATTTGTATTTCATAAATACAGACTCGATTTTCTCTCCGTCAGGCATTTCAAACAGATATTTTCTGGTGCCGTCTGTTTTTGATTTCTGCACCGTAACGATGCGTATGTTCTGAAATTCAGTTTCCTGCGCAAGCTTTTCCTGCAAAGCCTTGGGCAGGTTACGCATATCTTCGAAGCTCCTCGCTCCCTTGTATATCCATTCGAATACCTGCTGTCCTCTGAAAGCTTTTTCGCCTATTCCTGCCATAAAGTCTTTCATCTCGTCCATTGTCATATTTTTTAGTACAGGCTTTTCCATTTTCTTTTTTTCCTCGTTTTTTCCGTCTGCTGCGTATTTCCCGCAGCCTGCTGTTCTTCTTCTGTAAGCTTTCTTGAAAAAAGGCTGTGATGCGTTTCTTTTGCATTCCGCCAGTCGGGCCGCTGTGTTTTAAGGTACTCCGCCATAGTCACTGCGGGATTTCCCGGATAATATTTCTCTACATATTCGTTTACAACCACCTGCGGCACTTTTTTGAACCTGCCTATATCGTCGGTGTCATCACCCCACAGGCTGCCCAGCTTAAAGCCGTAGCCCCGGAGCACCGCCGCCGCATCAGGCTGATAAAAGCCTTTTGATATTGCGATTGTGTCAAGGTCATAGCCCAGCGCTATATATGCGTCTATAATCTGCTTGTGTTCACGCAGGCTGTATTCTCTCATAAGATCCTCCTAATTGAGCACATAGATATCAACGGTCTGTGCTCCCCATACCATACACTGAATACGGCGGTCAAAATACAGGTCTACGGTGGTCCCTGTTATTGCAGTTCCTCTGTCTGCCGCAACGGCATAGCCGTACCCCGTTATATACAGCCTTGTTCCAAAGGGGAAAACTCCTGTATCAACCGCAACTACTCCGTACTCGCATTTGCGACCTGAAGCTGTATAGCGGGTTTCATCGTAATTGTACGATACTGCTCTGCAGCCTCTGTACACTCTGCTGTAGCTGAGGTTTTCGGGAACAGACATATTTATCATAAGCCCGTATTCTATTATTTTATCTTCTGGTTTTCTGGTTGTCTCCGTCTTTATTTTTTCTCTTGAGTATTCTTTGTCGTCAATATATGTCACCTTGAAGGTCGTCTCTCTGATGCCGCTTCTGCCTTCCTGCACTGTCTGCGTTCTGCCGATAGGCACTGTGCTTCCCGGTCTTGTAATTGTGCCGCAGGGTATTTTTTCTTTTGATTTTTCCCATTTGACATCAACTCTTTTGATTGTAATTTCATCACCTGCGCCGACCTTTTCGGAAGCCTCAGGTATTACAATATCATCGCTGTCAAGCTCAATGCCGTTCTCATCTATAACATCGCCTGCTGTTCTGGCGGTAGTGTGATATGTCACTGTTTTGCCGTCAAATGTGACCCTGATATCAACCGGCAGCACGATTTTTACGGTCATATCGTCTGTTATCTTATCTTCTTTGCGACAGTTTATCTCCGCATCCTCATCGTATTCTATATTGTTGGCTTCAAAGAACTGCCCCGCTGTAATTGCGCAGGTTTTGTAGCTGCTGCTTTTTACCTTGTTAGAGTCATCAATATATACGGTTACGGTCTTTGGAATTGCCGCAAAGCAGTCCAAGGTTACAAGCAGCGCCGTAAGCAGTACCGCAGAGCATATATATATCAGTCTTTTTTTAGCAAAGCAACCGGACCTCCCTGCTGAGCAGAAAAGCCTCAATGAATTCTTAATCTCCATATTGTCCCCTCATATATCCCTTTTGTCTGATTATATATTCTATCCTATTTTGCTCTCATTGTCAAAAAATGCCTTGCTTTTCCCAATACAGAAAATACTCATGCAAAAAGCACGCCTGTGTTCACTGTCCAGCTGATTTATTTATACAAAATTTAGTTGTACAGTTCGTAGCTATATATTACTAGCCAAAACATAACATGTCACGGATATTTTCCCAATTTAATACAAAACGCCTTTATTCAGTTTATTTCTTACTCTGTTTTTCCAAAAATCAGATAATCCCTTGATACCTCAGTCTGCCGGACTGCAGTGTTGTTTTTTTTCTGTTATTGTGCTAAAATCTATTTGTTGGTTTTTACAGCATCAGTTACAAAGGAGAATTTTTATGTATTATGAAATAGACATTGCAGGCAAAAAAAGAAATCTTCAGCTTTATGAAGCAGGTGAAAATGTGGATATTGCTGCATTTATACTTTTTGGCGATGTTGAAATCACGCAGCACGCTGCCAGAAAGCTTCTTGAAAAGGCTCCTGATTTTGATATTATGCTTACAGCAGAGGCTAAGAGCATACCTCTGATCTACGAAATGGCAAGACAGGCAGGTATGAACGACTACATTGTAGCGCGCAAGGGCGTTAAAGTATATATGGAAAACGTACTCTCTGTAGAGGTTAAGTCAATAACTACAGATCATATTCAGCATCTGTATCTGGGAGATAATGAAGTATCGAGAATTAAAGGCAAAAAAGTCCTCATTATAGATGATGTTATCAGCACAGGCGAATCTCTTGCCGCTATGGAGGAGCTGGTTAAAGAAGCCGGCGGTATCACAGCAGGCAAAATGACAGTTCTTGCCGAGGGCGACGCCAAGAACAGAGAGGATATCATATTCTTAGGCGAGCTGCCGCTGTTTGACGGACAGGGCCACGTCAAGTAAACTTTGACAAAATCTTATAATTGTAGTAAAATTAGAATCTGTGGGCATTTCCCACAGATTTTTTTGTTCTATTATATATATAAAAGGAGTGACTTATTTATGAACAACTCTACGCTCGTAGAGCAGATTGACGGCGTTATTCTTCATATAAGCGATGTCTTATATCAGCCGTGGTTTGTACCTGTATTCCTTATAGTCGGAGGTCTCATTTTTACCTTTGCTACAAAATTTGTACAGGTTCGTCTGTTCCCGGAAGCAATCAAAGTTATCAAAGAGAAACCAAAGAGTGAAAACGGTATTTCATCATTTGGCGCATTAATGGTTTCAACCGCATCAAGAGTCGGCACAGGAAACATCATAGGTGTTTCAACAGCTATCTGCTGCGGAGGTCCCGGCGCTATTTTCTGGATGTGGATTACAGCTTTCTTTGGCGGAGCTTCAGCTTTTGTTGAATCAACTCTTGCACAGGTTTACAAGAAGAGAAATCCTGACGGTTCCAGCTACGGCGGACCTGCTTTCTATATGCAGGACGCTCTCAAGCAGAGATGGCTCGGCGTTATCTTCTCAGTAATCATAATCCTTACATATGCCGTAGGCTACAATATGCTTGCATCATACAACCTGCAGTCAACATTTGAAGTGTTTGATTTTTACGGTCCTAAGACTCCTGCTTTAATAGGTATTATCCTTGCAGTACTGTTTGGTATCATCGTAATAGGCGGAGCAAGAAGACTTACTCACGTTACAGAAGTGCTGGTTCCTGTTATGGGTATCATCTATGTGCTGATGTCTTTTGTTATCTTAGGTATCAATGTTACAAATATCCCGGCAATGTTTGCTTCAATATTTGAAAGCGCTTTTGATTTCCACGCAATATTCGGCGGGTTTGCAGGCTCATGTATAATGTACGGTATCAAGAGAGGCCTGTACTCAAACGAAGCAGGTATGGGTTCTGCGCCTAACGCTGCAGCTACAGCAGATGTTTCCCATCCTGTAAAGCAGGGTCTTGTACAGATGCTTTCAGTATT
The DNA here is from genome assembly GCA_934256595.1 of uncultured Clostridia bacterium. GTDB lineage: Bacteria > Bacillota > Clostridia > Peptostreptococcales > Anaerovoracaceae > UMGS973. The sequence continues at coordinate 24,639 of CAKQOW010000028.1, read as the reverse complement.
CATCGACACACTGCTCATATGTACAGCTACTGCATTTATGTGCCTGAGCACAGGCGTTGTCCCTACAAAGGATATCGCAGGCGCTGCTTACGTTCAGGAAGCTCTGAGCACTTCACTTGGCGCTTTCGGGCCGATATTTATTGCAATTGCAATGACACTGTTTGCGTTTACAACTCTTATCGGAAACTATTCATACTGTGAGGGCTGTCTGAAATTCATACTGAACAGAGAGGTAAGCAAGACAGGACTTATCATATTCAGAATTATTGCTACTATATTAGTATTCTTAGGTGCTATAGCAACTGCAGGTCTTGTATGGGATACAGCCGATATGCTTCAGGGCTTTATGGTTGTAATCAATATTCCTGTAATACTGATACTTATAAAGCCGGCAATGAGATGTCTGAACGACTACTGCAGGCAGAGAAAAGAGGGCAAGGATCCTCACTTCAAGGCTGCTGACATAGGTCTTAAAGAGGACACTGATTTCTGGAAATAAGAGAAAATAACAATCGGGTCGGAAAACCGGCCCGAATTTGTTTTTTGATTAACCTGACTATGCCATCAGTCCTATTATGTAAACGCCTGCGCCTCCCAGCAGCATTGTTGCCGGCAGCGTCACAAACCATGTTGTAAAAATATTGCCTGCAACTCCCCACTTGACCGCCGAGGCTCTTTTGGCTGAGCCTGCACCCATTATTGATGTTGTTATTACCTGTGTTGTGCTGACAGGAGCACCCAGGAATGTCATAAGCTCAATTACAAGCGCCGATGATGTCTGCGCTGCAAAGCCCGATGCCGGAGTCAGCTTCGTTACCCCGCTTCCCATTGTTTTCATAACTTTCCAGCCTCCCAGGGAGGTACCCAGAGCCATAACGACTGCACAGGATATCTTAACCCAGAACGGCACACCGCTTCCTGCTTCAAGAAGTCCGCCGGTCACAAGTGACAGCGTTATAATTCCCATTGTTTTCTGGGCATCATTGTTGCCGTGGCTGAATGCTACAAATGCAGATGAAAAAATCTGCAGCTTTAAAAACAGCTTGTTTACCTTGCCGTTTGACCATTTTGCAAAAGCTCTGTAAATCAGCTTCATACATAAAAATCCGATTATGAGGCCAAGGACGGGCGATGTAAACAGCGGAATTATAACTTTGGTTACAACTCCCGACCATATAATGTGCTGCGCGCTTACCGTATATACGATTACCGCGCCTACAAGGCTTCCGATTAATGCGTGTGACGAGCTGCTTGGTATGCCGCGCCACCACGTAAACAGGTTCCAGGTTATAGCCCCTATAAGCGCCGCAAGTATTACATACTGCTCAAGCTCCACGTCTACAAGACCTTTTGAAATGGTCCCTGCAACCTTCTCACTCACCAGTGCCCCCACAAGGTTCATAGCCGCCGCCAGAAGTATTGCTCTCCTCGGAGTCAGAGCTTTGGTGTACACAGCCGTTGCTATGGCGTTGGCTGTATCGTGAAATCCGTTTATAAATTCAAATATAAGGGCGGCTGTAATTACCGCAATCAGAACTGTACTAAGCATTCTTTACCATCACACCCCTTACGGTATCGGCAAGATGCTCACAGGCATCAAGAGCATCCTCAAGTCCCTCGTACAGATCTTTCCATTTGATTATCTCCACAGGGTTCTTTTCTTCCTTGAACAGCTTGTTTAAAGCCCTTCTAAATACTGCGTCCCCTATGTTTTCAAGTCTGTTTATCTCAACTATTGCAGCTTTTGCCTCTTCACTCTTTTTAGGGTGAGGCAGCTCGTCAAAGAGAATTTTCACCTGTTTTGTTGCATCCGATATTATATTGCCCATTTCTACGGCGTCGCTTCTCAGCGCCTTTATCTCATATATAGTGAACTTGCTTGCAATATCCTCCATATAGTCTGCGAGGTCGTCCATCTGGTTTGCGATTGCAAATATATCCTCTCTGTCAAAAGGAGTCACAAAGGACTCGTTAAGCTCCTGCAGTATATCGTGGCATTTGCTGTCACACTCCGTCTCTGCCATTTTCATAGCCGCTATAATTCTCTCAACATTGCTGTAGTCGTTTATTATTGCAGCAAAATCCTCTCCCATCTTCATAAGAGATGCTGCAAAGTCCCTGAACATTACAAAAAATATGCTTTCTTTCCTGTTTCGTATAGCCATTATACAATTTCCTTTCTTTTCTCTCAGGCTATACAATATATGAGCTGTGTTAAGCCTATTGTTAGGCGAATGTTAAAACTGTGTAAAATCTGTCTGACTTACTATGAAATTATTCCTATCCTCTATTCCTGCTGTTGTAATCTTCCCTTATCGCTGCCTGCCAGTCTGACTGCATCTTACCCTTTTCTCTTATATTAATAACAGTTTCGCTTAATACACTGTATACCACCTCAGTGCCCTCTGAATCCGCAACATAATCTACCGCATTGTCTGCCTGTATTCCCATCGCTCCCGCCGTATGAACAGCGTCTATATTGGCTCCGACAAACAGAAACTCCCAGCCGTATTTTTCTTTCTGCCTGCTTATCATCTTTTTTACTTTTGCAAGATTATATCTGCGGCTTGAATTTTCAAGCCCATCAGTGATTATAATGAACACGGTTTTTTCAGGCACATCATCATTTCTTGCATATTTATGAATATTTCCTATATGATGAATTGCTCCGCCCACTGCGTCAAGAAGCGCTGTGCAGCCGCAGGTAAAATAATCTTCGTCAGTCATCTCTCTGATCTTATCTATTGCAACTCTGTCGTGCAGCACTTTTATCTCATCGTCAAACAGCACTGTCGATACCACTGCGCTGCCCTCTGCCTGCTTCTGCTGTTTAATCATAGAATTAAAACCGCCGATTGTATCTTTTTCAAGCCCGCACATTGAGCCGCTTCTGTCGAGTATAAAAACCATTTCCGTTAAACCTTTTTTCATAAAAAACACCTCCGCATATATATTTCCAAGCAGTTTTTAACTTACACTCAGATTATATTACGCGCAGGTGACAATATGGTCGCACGTCAGGCGACATTTAATTAAGTGTCTTTTCGGTGTATTCAAACAGTATCTCATTAACCCTGATGATATTGTATATATCATTAAGAATACAGAACTCAACAATTATATCGAATCTGCTTGATCTGGTCAGGGCATACCCCGCCTTGCCTATAAAGTCTTTCATCTGGTCAAGATTAAGCCCGAGAGCAAAGCCAAGCGCTATTGCAGTGTTTTTGCTGGGGTGATAATCTTTCGCATTAATTATCTTGTTAAAAGCCTTGCGGTCAATATTTGCAGCCTTGTATACCTGCGGATCTGTCATATTTTTTAGTCCCGCAAGCCGTATGAGTTCCTCGGTAAAGCTTCCCTCCAGCATACTGTCTATATCTTCAAGCTTTGCATTTTTGCGTTTCAGGCGCAGAAAACTTCTTTTTTTCTCGTTTCTGTTATACTCCGGAGGAATATCGCATACAGAGCAGCACACAGACTCCTCCATCATAATTTCATCGGCCATATTGCTGTCGATATATTCCTCAATTCTGTCCCGCAGCTCACCCGAAGCATTCATCGCCTCATCGCTGAAAAGCACCAGATAGATAAGGATTTCACTGTCTGCAAGGAATTCTTCAAATACAGAGTTAGCTGTTTCCAGCGCAAGGTCATTTGGAAATCCCTGGTTTCCTGCCGAAAGCAGAGGAAACGCAATTGAATTCATTCCCGCATTTACCGCAAGCGTCAGCGCTTTGCGATAGCAGTCCTCAAGTATATGCCGCTCTCCAAAGCCGCCTCCGCGCCACACAGGTGTAACGGCATGAATAACCGCCCTTGCGCCAAGTTTCCCCGGCAGGGTCATAACCGCATCTCCGTATTCAAGCTGTCCGAACCTTTCTCTGTATCTGATAAGCTCGGGACCTGCCGCATTGTTTATGCGCAGGTCTACGCCACGTCCTATTACAGGTTCGGGACTGGAAGTGTTTACAATAGCGTCTGCATTTATATTTACAATATCGTCTCTGACAATTTTAAGCGGCATATCTTTCTCCTGTATATTTAATCTTTTTTAATTTTATGCCTTTTAGACGGTTTTGTAAACATTAAAAAACCGGACATATCAAAATGCCCGGCTCTGCCTGTAATCCGTTATTTTCTTCCGAACAGTCCCTTTTTCTCATAAGGTTCGCTGCTTATACCCTCAAGCTTATATCCTGTAGGCGCTATTGCTTCCTTTACCGCCGCCTCATCAAGCGGTCCCTCGCTTATAACTACTGTTTCTCCCTTTGAATGTGACGATGTCACCTTTTTAACATTGAAAGCCTTGCGTATTGCATCGTTCATATGTGACTCGCACATGCCGCACATCATACCGTCGATTTTTAAAGTTGTCTTTGTCATTTTAATACTCCTTTCATTTTATCGAAATCACTTTATATCCTGCTGCCTCCACAGTTTTTTTGAGTTTTTTACTGTCTGCAGGTCCGGAAAGTTCAATCACTGCCGTTCCGTCTTCGTGGCTTACCACTGCTGAGCTTACCTCTCCGAGAGCCTCAAGTGCATTTCTGACAGTGGCTTCACAGTGGGTACACATCATACCCTTTATTTTCATAGTGCATACATCGCCCGATGCCGCCTCTGAATTGCCTCTGCTGCTGCGTTTTTTGTCGCGCCCCGCATCATATATCTTATACAGATTGAGTCTTAATGCATTCATTACTACGCAGAAGCTGGAAAGGCTCATTGCCGCCGCGCCAAACATCGGGTTAAGAGTAAGTCCCAGCGCCACAAAGCAGCCTGCCGCCAGAGGAATTCCTATAGCGTTATAGAAAAACGCCCAGAACAGGTTCTCATGTATATTCTTAAGAACGCTGCGGCTTAATCTGATTGCCGCTGGAACATCTGCAAGAGTGTTTTTCATAAGGACCACATCAGCCGCATCTACCGCAACATCTGCTCCCGCTCCTATGGCAATGCCCACATCTGCTCTTGTAAGAGCCGGCGCATCATTGATACCGTCTCCGACCATAGCTGTCCTGCCATATTTTTTGAGACCTCGTATAACGTCCTCTTTGCCGCCGGGCAGTACTCCTGCAATTACCTCGTCAACGCCTGCCTGATCTCCTATGGCTCTTGCCGTACGCTCATTGTCGCCTGTCAGCATTATAACCCTGATGCCCATATTGCGAAGCTCGCTTATGGCCTTAGGGCTGTCTGCCTTAATCGTATCAGCCACCGCTATAACTCCGGCAAGCTTTGCATCTGACATAAACAGAAGAGGTGTTTTGCCCTGCTGCGCCAGAGACTCCGCAGCCTTCTGCAGCTTCTCCGGTATGTCAGTTTTTTCTCCTATGAATTTAAGACTTCCACCTGTAAGGGTTCTGCCGGAAAGCTTTGCCGTAAGACCGTTGCCCGGAAGCGCTTCGAAGTCTGTAACCTCCTGCGGAGCCTTGCCCAGCTCCTGCGCTTTTTCCATAACGGCCTTTGCAAGGGGGTGCTCGCTCTTTGCTTCAAGCGCTGCCGCAAGGTCAAACAGTTCGTCTTCGCTGAAGCCCTCTGCCGGAAGAATATCCGTTACCTTTGGCTGACCTTCTGTAATGGTTCCCGTCTTGTCAAGCGCAATAACTCCTATTTTGCCTGCATTCTCAAGCACCTCTGCTGTCTTGAACAGAATACCGTTTCTGGCTCCCATACCGTTTCCGACCATTATTGCAACAGGGGTGGCAAGTCCCAGCGCGCATGGACAGGATATAACGAGGACCGATATGCTCCTTGCCAGCGCATATGCCGCCGTCTGTCCAATCAGAAGCCATACTGTCAATGTTACTATGGCAATTGAGATTACCACCGGTACAAACACGCCCGAAACCTTGTCTGCCGCCTTTGCTATAGGAGCTTTGGTCGCCGCCGCATCGCTTACCATCTTTATAATCTGTGAAAGTGTAGTGTCCTCACCTATTCTCAGCGCCCTGCAGCGTATAAATCCCGACTGGTTGATTGTAGCCGCCGACACCTGATCTCCCTCAGTCTTGTCAACAGGTATGCTCTCGCCTGTCAGCGCCGCTTCATTTACTGCGCTGCTGCCTTGTATTATAACGCCGTCAACAGGTATGCTCTCGCCCGGTCTTACAACAAATATATCGTCCTTTTGCACCTGAGCCGCAGGCACTGTTACCTCGGCTCCGTCCCGTACAACAATCGCCTCCTGCGGCGCCAGTTTCATAAGGCTTTTGAGTGCGTCTGTAGTTCTGCCCTTGGATTTTGCCTCCAGCATCTTGCCTACGGTTATAAGGGTAAGGATCATAGCGGCGGACTCAAAATAGAACTCGTCCATATATGTCGTAACTGCCGTCATATCACCGTCAACCTGAGCCCTGCTCATTGCAAACAGCGCATATACGCTCCAGCCAAAAGATGCGGTGGCTCCCAGCGCAACCAGCGTATCCATATTCGGAGCTCTGCCTGCCAGCGCTTTAAATCCGCTTATGAAGAATTTCTGATTTATGACCATTATAATTCCGCAAAGCAGAAGCTGCACAAGTCCCATTGCCACATGGTCGCCTGCAAGCCATGCCGGTATCGGAAAATCAAGCATCATATGCCCCATTGAAAAATACATAAGCACTGCAAGAAACACTATTGATGCTATAAGGCGTTTTTTGAGCGCCGGCGTTTCGTGATCTAAAAGCGCAGCCTCATCTGAAGACTTTGCTTCCTCACCTTTGACAGAGGCGCCGTAGCCCGCTTTCTCAACCGCGCTTATTACAGTCTGTGGATCCGCGTTGCCCTCAACTCCCATAGAGTTTGTAAGCAGACTGACCGCGCATGACGTCACCCCCGGAACCTTTGATACGGCTTTTTCGACTCTGGCGGAACACGCCGCGCAGCTCATTCCCGTAATATTATATTGCTTCATATTCTATCCCGCTTTCTCTAATTGTATTGTTATACTTCCCATATTCCTCTGATATATGTTATTTCATCAGTCTTTGTATTGTGGAAACCAGCTCGTCAACAACCTCATCTCTGCCCTCGTGTATATCTCTTACAACACAGCTTCGTATGTGATTTGCCAGAAGCTCTTTGTTAAACGCGTTCACCGCCGCGCTGACCGCCGCGGACTGAATGAGTATGTCATTGCAGTAGGCGTCCCTCTCAATCATTGCCTGTATGCCTCTTACCTGTCCCTCAATGCGTTTAAGCCTGTTTAACAGGGATTTTTTCTGTTCCTCTGATCGTATTGTCTGTTTTTCGCCGCAGCAGCATTTATTCTGTTCCATAGAATCGCCTCCTTGATATACCCCCATCAGGTATCTTCAGCATATACCCTCTAAGGGTATTTGTCAACATAAAATTTTTTATATTTTTTAGTTCGCCTGTATTGCATTTTTAAATCTGCAGTGCTATATTATAACTGTAAGTTAGCTTGCGCTAACAATAAAGCATCTATATTATACACTATATACTAAGCAGAGGAGGTTTTTAAATTGAAACATCTAGGATTATTTACAACAGGTGTTCTGTTTGGAACAGCAGGAATCAAAATTCTCAGCAGCGATGACGCTAAGAAGGTATATACTCAGACTACGGCAGCGGTTCTGCGCGCTAAGGACTGTGTAATGCACACTGTAACCTCAATCAGAGAAAACGCCGAGGACATTTATGCAGACGCTAAGGAAATAAACGAGCAGAGAGCAGAAAAAGCTGCCTGCAAGGTTATCGATGATGCCGCAAAAGCTGAATAGATTTCAGGCAGATGCAGATGAGTCTACCCGTTCATCTGCATTTTTTTTGGAGATTACTATATAACTGGAGGTTGGGAAAAGTATGAAATGTAAAATTCTGCACGAATCAAAGGACCGTATCAGAATTCATCTGATGTGCGGCAGAATGACTCTTGCCGAAGCGGATATTTTAGAATATTATCTGCGTAATTTCAGCAATATATCACAGGTTAAAGTTTATGACAGGACTCAGGACGTTGTAATTATCTACAGAGAAGATAAAGCAGCCGTTATAGAGGCTATGGCTTCGTTTTCATTTACAGATGAGAACGCTCTGGCGCTTGTTCCCGAGCATACATCAAGAGCATTAAATCGCGAATTTGAGGACAAGCTTGCAATGACGGTAATGCGCCGTATTGTTTCCAAGCTGTTTCTGCCGGTTCCGGTGACGACAGCACTTGCCGTAATTCGCTCAATCAAATATATAAAAGAGGGACTTAAAGCCCTGCGTGACGGCAAGCTTTCCGTTGCGGTGCTCGATGCAACGGCAGTTACGGTTTCGATGCTGCGCGGTGATTTTGCCACTGCGGGATCGGTTATGTTTATGCTTCACATCGGCGAGATACTTGAGGACTGGACACACAAGAAATCAGTTGCAGATCTGGCAGGCGCTATGGCTCTTAATGTTGATCAGGTATGGAAGCTTGAGGGCGAAACCGAAGTTTTATCACCTGTCAATGAAGTCAGCAAGGGCGACAGCATTGTTGTACGCACAGGCAATATGATACCTCTTGACGGCAAGGTTATCTCAGGTGAAGCAACTGTTAATCAGGCTTCTATCACTGGAGAGTCACTTCCGGTTCTCAAAAATTCCGGAAGCTATGTATATGCCGGCACTGTAGTAGAGGAAGGCGAATGTATAGTCTGCGTTGACAAGACATCGGGCGGCGGGCGCTATGACCGTATAGTTAAAATGATAGAGGAATCCGAAAAGCTCAAGTCAACGGCAGAGGACAAGGCTTCACGCCTTGCGGACCGTCTTGTTCCTTATACTCTCGGCGGTACAATCCTTACATATCTTCTTACCCGCAATGTGACAAAGATGCTTGCGGTGCTGATGGTGGATTTCTCATGCGCGCTGAAGCTGTCAATGCCTATCGCAGTGCTCTCAGCAATGCGTGAAAGCAGTACTCACAACATATCGGTAAAGGGCGGCAGATTCCTTGAAGCTGTTTCCAAGGCCGATACGGTTGTCTTTGACAAGACCGGCACTCTTACATATGCAACTCCTACTGTTGCAGACATTGTAACCTTTGGAGATTACAAAGAGCCGGATATGCTTCGTCTTGCGGCCTGCCTTGAGGAGCATTACCCTCACTCAATAGCAAACGCTGTAGTAGAAGAAGCGAGAATACGCGGTCTTTCACATAATGAATATCACTCACAGGTACAGTACGTTGTAGCACACGGAATTTCCAGTATGGTCAACGACAAAAAGGTGCTTATCGGAAGCGCTCACTTCGTATTTGAGGACGAGGGCTGCACTGTTCCTGAGGGAGAGGAATATAAATACAGCAGTCTGCCTGCAGAGTATTCACATCTGTTCCTGTGCATAGCAGGAAAGCTGGCGGCGGTTATCTGTATATCAGATCCTCTCAGAAAAGAGGCTGCTGATGCTGTAGCTGCGCTTCACAAATGCGGTATAAGCAGGGTGGTTATGATGACAGGCGATAATAAAGATACAGCGCAGTCAGTTGCGCAAAAAGTCGGCGTCGATGAGTTCTTTGCAGAGGTACTGCCGGAGGACAAGGCCGAATTTATACGCAAGGAAAAGGCTGCAGGTCGCACAGTTATAATGATTGGAGACGGCGTAAACGATTCACCTGCGCTTTCGGAGGCCGATGCGGGCATCGCTATTTCAACAGGCGCTGCCATAGCAAGAGAAATAGCTGATATAACTATCGCTTCCGACGATCTGTTTGCGCTTGTTACTCTCCGCAAGCTAAGCGAGGCTCTTATGGACAGAATACACCACAATTACCGTTTCATTGTCGGTTTCAACTTCCTGCTGATAGCAGCAGGGGTTGCAGGCATACTGCCGCCGGCCACCTCGGCGCTGCTGCACAATATGTCTACATTGGGCATCAGCCTCAAGAGTATGACAAATCTGCTTCCGGAAAGCAGTTCATCAGAATGCAGTAAGCCTCAAAACTAAGTAAATACGGAATAATATACCCTCTGTGAGATTGCCGTCACAGAGGGTTTTTTACCGGCAAACAAAGTAATGAAGAGCGCCGCCTCATAAGAAGCGACACTCTCCGAATAAAGAGGGTATACTATTTACCTTTTACAGCATTGTCTTTAATACTTTCATTGCGCCTGTCTCACTCTTTACATAAGCCTGAAGCTTAGTCTTAAGTGTATCCATATATCCCTTGTATTCATCTGCGAATACCTTGTACTCTGCTGCATCTTTTACGCCTTCATTCCATTTTGCGTACATATTCTTTGTTGTCTTCCATGAATCCTTGATTGCAAGAGTCATTTTGTTTGAACCCCAGTTGCTTTCAACCTTTGTATTCATCAGAAGATCATTTGACATTGTGCATACCTCATCGCTGTACAGATATGCGTAGTATTCATAGTAGCCATTAATTGATGCAGGAAGCCATACATCATCTTCTGTCACTTCTCCGTCACTTAAAGCCTCAACAACTTTTGCATATAAATCAAGATTATTCTGTAAAGCCTTATGGTGTACTTCGGTATCACCATAATCCGCAAGGCCTATAAATTCATCTTGAATATATCTGAAAGCCTTCAATGCTTCTGTATTGTGCTTAATACCTGCTGCTCTTGCTGCTTCCATCGCTTTTGTATCGCCCACCTTGTATGCAGCTTCATAATCAGCATTTATTTTCTTTGCTTCCTCAAGGTTTTCTTTTGCCGCAATCTTCACTTCTTCAAGAGCTTCTTTATATTCTGTAACGGCTTTTGCTGTTGCATAAGCTTCTGTACCCTTAATAGCTTCTTCTAATTGCGTGCATCTGTCCATAAAATCATACTCGATTGCAGGAGTCCCGTCAATATATATTGCCATAGCTGCAAACAATGCAAGCTGCCATTCTAACAGAGCCTTACTATATACACCATCACCCTTTGTATCTTTTTCTACATTATCATCTTTAGGTGTATGATATCTATTCTGTGTCCATGTTGTTCTGTCATCCTGTCTCGGAATAAATACAGGAACCCCATTGAACTGATAAGAAATACCATCTGTTTGAGTATATTCATCATCATTAGCTATAATCAGACCATCCTTATAGAAATGTTCAACATTTGCAAGAAGACCTGAGTTCAGAAGTGATTTACTTATTCCTCCAAGCTCTACACTTGAGCGTAAAACGCCTGTTGTCTTGAATATATCTATTGCTGGAAGTTCAAAATTGATAAGCGCAAGTGTCTTGCCCTGCCACTCAGGATGAGCTTTTGTTATCATTTCCCATGAACCTATCGCCCAGTCTGTTGATGTATCAAGTTCACCCCATTCTTCTGCTCCATGGGCAATGAAGACTATATCATTTGCAGGTTTAAATTCTGAATCAATTAAAGCTTTTGCAATACCGGCAACAAGACCTACTGCAACGCAATCATCTTCAAAGCCGTAAAAGTACTTGTCATAGTGAGCAGCAACAAGTATCTGCTGTCCTGTATTTGCTGTTCCTTTGATTTTGCCGACTACATTGTATGACGTACCTGTTTCATCACCGACTTCATTATCAACATAAAGCTCAGCCTTCACCTCTGTTCCGTTTTCAATTGCATTTTTGATTTTTATCGCATCGCTTTTACAGATTCCCGTACAAGGCATTTTCATATCCGGGGCACATATGTCCTGAACATTATTGGTATTGTCATCATACTGACCATAACCTCCTACAGGATATGTAACAATTGCTGCAGCCTTCTGAACTGCCGCTTCCATATACGGACCGTCAATCCAAGTTTCATTCCACTGGTCTACACCAACGAGAGCTATTTTACCGCTCATATCCTTGCAGTTATTCTTTTTATAGTAAGCCTGATACTCAGCCTCTGTACCCATACCCATATCTACGATTTCAAGGCTGCTGTAATCACCGCCCAACTGTTTTGTTCCTTGTGCGGCATATGATATCATATCATCAATCTTGAGAGTCTTTGCTTCGCCGCTCTTGTTCTTGTATTTCAATGTCATATATGCTTCATTGAACTGCCATTTATCAACAGTTACGGCGTCCTTTGTAACATCGGTAAGGCCGATTTTTTTGAATTCATCGACTAAATATTCAGCAGCTCTATGCTCTGCATCTGAACCGGCTGTTCTGAATCCTGTTTTATCATCTGCAAGTTTCATGTCATATGCCAGATTATATCCTAATTTATCTGCATATTCCATTGCATCTTTTGTAAATGCAGTCATCTTGCTGATATCCCCTGCCATTGACAGATCCGCAATAACAGCAACCTCTGCCTTTGCTGCAATACCGTTGTGAGCTCTTGCAGTTATAGTACAGTTTCCGGTTGCAACTGCTGTAACCTTACCTTCTGAGTCTACTGTTGCAACTTTTTTGTCACTGCTTGACCATACGATCTTGTTTGTAACAAGCTTCCCGTTTGGTTTCAGTGAAACATTAAGCTCTGCTGTCTCCCCTGTTTTCATCTGAAGAGCTGTCTTATCCAGAACCACCTTTGTTACATTTGTTGCTTTTTTAGAAGAAGTTGCCTTTGGCACAGCTTTAACCTTATATGAGTATTTGCTGTATACCTTCTTGCCGTTTACAGTTTTGTATGCCTTAATCTTATACGAATAGGCTTTGTTCTTCTTGAGCTTTGTGTTTGTAAATGACTTCGATGCAGTAGTCTTTATCTTTTTGTAGCTCTTGCCGTCATACTTATATACGGCATACCCCTTCGCATCGGAGCTTCCTGCCCACGAAAGCTTAATGCTCGTTTCTGTTTTTGCCACAGCTTTTACTGCAGTCGGAGCAGCAGGAGCGCTTCCGGTTACTGCAAAAGTACCTGCAGGCATCATTGTCATTGACAGAATAACCGCCAGCGACAGTACATACGCCAGAGTTTTTCTCATTTTCTCTTCCTCCTCTTAATATCTGTTTTTCTGCTGTTTCAGAACATATTGATTTATTTTCTGTTACAATTATAAATATATCAAACATCGAATTTACTGTCAATATTTTCAGAAAAGTCAGCAATTTTGAAAATGCCGCCTCATACTATCTTCCTTTATGTCTTGATAGTATGAGGGGATAAATTAATATGGAGTACTCTTTTCTTTATCGCATCATTTCTGCAATTTCATTCATTGCTTTTGTTTCGGTCAAAAGATATGTCTTCAGCCCATTATATGCTTCTGTCCTTACTTTTTTGTATTTATTTATTATATTGCTATATTCACCTGTATTCGTCTTTCCTGAATCAAACAGTTTTATCAGGTTCATAGCAGCATCTCTTGTGTCAAACGATGCTGTTGTTTCATTTGCACCCCAGTTGTCATTACTTCTTTTTGAAGATGAAACATTCATAATAAAATCAGATACAATATTATCACTGAATAGCCAGTAATATTTATCTGCACCACCATTTATTTTCTTTCCTAAAAGAACATCCTCTTCAGTAACTGTACCATCACTTAAGGCATTAATCAGGCTATCAAATCTTTTAACTTCATACTGATATCCCTGATGATGTATTGCTGTTTCTCCCGATCCATAGAGGCCAATCATATCATCCTGAATCTTTGCAAAGATTTTAAGTGCTTTCTTATTATATTCTGCCCCTTCACTGCGTATTGCTTTAAGTTCATCCTCTGACGCTCCATTTTTAACGGCCTCTGCATATTTTGAATTTATTTTTTCTCCCTTTTCTTCAAATTCTGCTGCTTTTACTTTCATTTGTTCTGCAGAGGCTTTATATGTTTCCACATTTTCAGCTCCCACCAAAGCTACTGTCTCTTCATTTACTCCATTCAACATATAGTTGCTTCTTGAAGTAAAGTCATATACAACTGCAGGATTTTTATCAATATACGCAGCAATTCCAGTGTAGAACATTAGACTGTATTTAAATAATTCTTCTGAATAGGTTCCTTCATCATCATATTGTGTATGATATCTGTCTTTGGTCCATTCACTTCTGTCATCCTGCCTAGGCATGATAAATGGAACACCATTTGTTGCATATGATATACAATCCGTTAAAGTCCCCTGATCGTCATTCTGTATTTTCCATCCATTCGTATAAAAAGGTTCTATCATCGACAACACATCTGACTCCACATATTTCTCGGCAAGCTTTCCGAATTCAACAGAGCTTTTGAAAACGCCTTGAGGCTTGCCTATATCAATTGCAGGCAGTTCATAATTTATAACAGCTAAAGTCTTGCCCTGCCATTCAGGGTGTTTATTCTTTATCATCTGCCATGAGCCGCAGGCCCAATCATATTCAGTATCAAACTGTGCCCATTCTTCAGCTGCATGAGCAACAACTACAATATCGTTTTCAGGCACATATCCTGAATCTATCATAGTTTTTGCCATTGCCATTATCATCCCTATTGCAATGCAGTCATCCTGAAAACCATAAAAATATTTATCATAGTGTGCAGCAAGAATAATCTGCTGTTCATGTGATTTCCCCGGAATCTTTCCTACAACATTATAAGAAGTACCTTCACCATCATAAACCTCGTTGTCAACAAATAGATCTATGGTAGTCTTTGCATCAGCCTTAATTGCATCTGTAATTTTTTTAGCAGAGTTTCTGCTTATACTCAGCAATGGCAAATTGTTTTTAGGTGCACATAAGTCCTGAACATTTATTGCATCATCATTCAAACTTGCATAACCACCATACTGGTAAGTTATAATTGCTGCCGCTTTCTGATTTGCTGCTTCCATATAAGGAAGTGATACCCAATATGTATTCCACTGATCCAAGGCGACAAGAACGACCTTTCCTGTCATATCCTTTTCGCCAGTCGCTTTGTAGTAGTTATCATATTCCGCTTTCGTTCCTTTACCAAGATCTACAACTTCAAGGTTCTCCCAATCACCTCCAAGCTGTTTCGTTCCAGGGCTTGCATACGAAATAACTTCTCCATTTTTATTGGTTATATCAAAACTTTTTCCTTCTGATTTAACTTTTATAGTCGCATCATTGAACTGCCATTTGTCAATTGAAACATCAACTTTCTCCACATCTGTGAGACCGATGTTTTTAAATTCATTTGCAAGATAATCTGCAGTTTTGTGTTCTGCATCTGATCCTGCTGTTCTGAAACCTGTTGAATCATCAGCAAACTCCATGTCATATGCCAAAGTTTTTGCCACACTATAGCCATAGTCTTCACTGCTGTCAACGTATTTTGTCATTTTATAGATGTCCTTGGCTGCTACAGAATCTGCCAAAACAACTACCTTTGCTATTGCCTTTTTGCCATTAATCGCACGCGCTGTAATAGTAACTTCTCCTGGAGCCTTCGCTGTTACTGTTCCGTCTTTTATTTCTGCAATGTTTTTATTACTGCTTTTCCATACAACCTTGTTCTTTACAAGTTTTTTACTAGGTGTAACCTTGGCTTTAAAGTTAATAGTTTCACCTACATTAATTACTGCCGTTTTTTTGTTTAATGTAATCTTTTTTACATTATTTTTGTCAGACTGTTTGGTTACAGCAGCTACATAATATGAATAAGAGCTTTTCTTTCCATTTTTTGAAATCGCTCTTATTTTAAATTTATATGCCTTACTTTTAGATAAAGATTTTACAACATAGCTTTTAGATTTTACAGTTTTAACTTTACTGTATTTTTTACCAGAGCTCTGCCAAATCTCATATTTAGCTGCATTTTTGACTTCAGACCACGAAAGTTTAATGTCATTTTTTCCGCTCTCAACTGCAGAAACTGTATTCGGCGCCTTTAAAGTACCATTCTCCGAACCAAAGCTCACAGTTGGGATTGCAGTCACAATTAAAATCAATGACAACAACAAGAGTGACAACTTTTTACGCATAATTCATTCCTCCTTTTTAGGTATTAAATAATAAAAAAATCAATACAAAACGTATTGATCCATAAAAAACCATTCTAAAAGAACTTTTTTCAGTTACTCAACTTTCTTTTTTAATCTTAGGGTTCTGTCACCTGTTTACAGTTTACATTCACCCCATTCGCACATATCATATACTATATCTTTTCAAAAGTCAATAAAATCAGAATTTTTTGCAAAAAATTTTTAGGCCCCTGAAATTTTTAGGAATTTTTCAGGGTTTACAAACATAAGTTTTGATTATATACTTGGTACAACTTATATGACTTATTCTTACTGTATTACCGTAGTTAAATATTAGGAGCTCAGCTATGAAAAATCTTTATAAAAAAGTTGTTATTTTGATTATAACCGGGATCTTTTTAATTGCGTTACCTATTGAAATATATGGTCTTATTCAAAATCAAAAAACCTTTAAAACCGAAGCAGAAGGCAAATTGGAATATAAAGTTAAATGCTCTGGGGCAGAACTTAATCTTGTATTTAATAGCATGGAAAATCTTGTAAACATGATGCAAGCTCTCGTCAAAAATACATTTACAGGTGACACCTATATAACAAATTATGAAACCTTTACAAGAAAAAAAAATAGAATAGGCCTTGTTTTGAAGGAAACACTTAAGGACACAACCCACATTGCAGGTTTTTTTGTAACATTTACACCAAAGCTACATACTGGTCAAGAAGAAATCTGGTATTCATATAAAAACGGAAAAGTTACCTTTATCGATGCTCGTCAAACAGTCTCTAAAGAGAATTGGCTAAAAAAAGACAACAAGCGAGTTAAATACTATTACGATGCTATTAAATATGGTTCCTATTGGGGCGGTATAAGTCGTGAAGCCTCTTTAGGAAAATATATGACCTCTCATACAAAGTCAGTCTATGATGATTATGGAAACCTAATAGGTATAGTCGGAGCCAATATGTTTATGACTGAGGTCAAAGAAATATTAAAAACACTGAAAACAAATAATGAACTTAACCTCTCTTTATTTGGCCCGGATATGTCTTTCTACGCCTCTAGCGACTATATTAAGAATCCTAATGTTTATTTTTCTTGTATTTCGGACAAAGTAAAAGATTCAAAGAAAAACACCGGTTATTTTTGGTATAAAAATTCAGGCAAAAAGAAATGTATTTCAGCCTATACAAAACTAAACAACGGCTGGATTCTTGTTGCCACTCAACCTGAAAAAACAGTAATGACTTCTGCAGCAGATACCAGAAAAACGCTGTTGACCACAATGCTGTTAACCATTGTAATTATAATTACTCTAGCAGCAATACTGATAAGGAGATACTACGGTCCTGTTGTTGAATCTGCCGAGCAGAACGAAATAATAATCATCAACCAGTCAAGACAGGCCAAACTCGGTGAAATGATAGGCAATATCGCACACCAGTGCAAACAGCCTCTGAACAGTATCAATATAGATATTGCAAATATGAAAGATGATTATTACGCCTCAGAGCTTTCACCTGAGAACTTTGACAGGTATACCGAAAAAATGAAGGACAATATCACTATAATGTCAGATACAATCACTGATTTTGCAGATTTTTTAAAACCGGATCGAAAAAAAGAAACATTCCTTATTAACGATGTTATAGAAAAGGTTCTGTCGATGATGGCAGAAAGCCTTAAAATAAACAAAATCAAAGTAGAGTTTAATGCCGACAGAAAAATTTCTGTCACAAACTACCGTAATGAACTGACACAATGCATATTCAATATTCTCGAAAACGCCAGAGATGCCGCTTCTGCCTCAGCGCCTGATGCGCGGCAGATTTCAATAGAGCTGAGTGAGGATTTTGCCGAAAAGATGATACATATAAATATCTTTAACACCGGCAGCGTCATATCTGAAGAAGCCGGCAGGCATATATTTACCCCGTATTTTTCCACAAAAGAGGCAAAAGGCGGTACAGGCCTGGGGCTTTACCTGACAAAACAGATCATTGAAAATCATTTCAACGGCAGAGTGTACTACACAAACAATGATGAAGGAGTTACCTTCACTATAGAATTCAAGGAGATTTAAAATGGACGTGCTGAAAAATCTAAAAGTACTTTATGTTGAAGATGACGATAATACAAGGGCAGGTCTTGAACGCTTTCTGAAAAGACGGTTCGGCAAGGTCTATACAGCAGAAAACGGTGAAAAGGGTATCGAAAGTTTTAATGAACATCACCCTGACATCGCTATTATAGACATTCTGCTTCCGGGTATAAGCGGTCTGGAAATGATTAAAAAAATAAGAGAAACAGACTCGAAATGCAGGTTTTTTATCACATCGACAGTAAGCGATGTGTCTACTATTCTTAAAGCTGTAGACCTTGACATTTCAAATTATATTATCAAACCCATAAACACTGATGAACTTGAAGACAAACTCAGAAGAGCCGGCAGTTCAATAATGAAAGAACGCCATCGGGACACTTCAGTCAAAGACTTTGCTTCTGAAAACAAAAAAGAAATCGAAGAAAACATACGAAAGGGTGTACTGAGGACTCTCAAAGAAAAATCCGGCAGAGGTCCCAGAGATGCTGTTGTATTCATCTCTGGAAATACCATAGAGATAACAGCCTACGGGGTCCTCGGTCCCTTTGAAAAAACACTGATTACAAATTACAAAAATGCAGGGCATATCGAGGAAAGCAGACGCCTGTTTTATATGTGCATTGAAGATGACCTGACGGCTATGATAAAAGAAATTTCAGGAGTGCAGGTGTCTCTCAAATCCATAAAGGTGGATGCTCTTAAAGACCGTGAATTTGCAGTACTTTTAATATCGCCATAAAGTCTGAAAAGGGTACTTTTCCGTACAGGAAGGTTCCTTTTTTACAGGTCCATATTTGACATAACTATATCGGTATAATATAATTATTTTGTGTTGGTTTGTTTTTAAATATGAAGTGAGGATTTTATGAAAAAGATTTTTAGACTTAAAGAAAACGGCACTGATGTGCGTACCGAGATTTTTGCCGGTCTTACCACATTTATGACCATGGCATATATCATCGCTCTGAACCCGAATATCCTGACAGGTTTCGGCTCCGAGGGCGGTTCGGAATTATGGAACGGTGTGTTTCTTGCAACCTGTATTGCCTCGGCAATAGGCACTTTTGTTATGGCCTTTGCTGCAAACAAGCCTTTTGTTATGGCTCCCGGAATGGGACTTAACAGCTTCTTTGCCGTTGTAGTTGCCAATATTGTAAGCATTACAGGTATGACCTACCTTGAGTCGTTTCAGGCAGGCTTATGTATAATTCTTGTTGAGGGTGTTGTATTTCTCATACTCTCCGTGCTTAACATTCGTGAAAAAATCGTTGATGCCATACCTCTTGGTATCAGACTGGGAATTGCACCTGCAATCGGACTGATGCTTCTTAATATAGGGTTTGGCTCAAACGCAGGCGTTTCCAATAGTGAAGGCTCCATTTTCTATGTTATGAGAGACTTCTTCGGTTCGCTGACACCTGCCCTTGCACAGAAAAATATTGCGGACGGTTATCCTCAGATGGTGCTTGCCGTTATAACGATGTTTGTGGGACTGTTCATTATAGCTGTATTAAGCCACAAAGGCCTCAAGGCTTCAGTGCTTCTGGGCATGCTGGTATCTTCCGTAGTCTACTGGGCGGGAGAAGCGATATTCCTCGGGACAAATCCGTTTGCAGCGCTTAAAGATGCATCATTTGTTCCCGCATTTGATGATATGGCGCAGACAACACTATTTAAATTCAGCTTCTCAAATATAATGGAGATTGGCTGGTTTACAGTTATAACCCTTATAATAACTTTCTGTATTATAGATATGTTTGATACTATAGGAACTCTTGTAGGTACGGCTTCAAGAGCAGGTATGCTGGATGACGCAGGCAATATGCCTAAAATGAAGCAGGCGCTTACTGCCGATGCCATCGGAACCATCACAGGCTCTCTTTCGGGCACATCAACAGTTACTACATTTGTTGAATCAGCTTCAGGTGTTGAGGCAGGCGGAAGAACAGGTCTTACTGCCCTGACTT
Source organism: uncultured Clostridia bacterium (assembly GCA_934256595.1). Classification (GTDB taxonomy): domain Bacteria; phylum Bacillota; class Clostridia; order Peptostreptococcales; family Anaerovoracaceae; genus UMGS973. The sequence goes on along the minus strand of CAKQOW010000028.1, from coordinate 4,786 downwards.
CAGGAATACTGTTTCTTGCCTGTATGTTCATAGCGCCGATTGCAGCAATAATCCCTGCGGCAGCAACATCTTCAGCGCTTATATATGTAGGAGTCATCATGCTGGGCGGTCTTAAAAAGATAGACTTTAATGATATGACGCAGCTTGTCCCGGTTGCACTGATGCTGATTGCAATGCCGGTTTCCGGTTCAATCGGACATGCTATAGGCATAGGACTTATCTCCTACAGCGTGATTATGCTTTTCACAGGCAGAGGCAAAGAGGTTTCAGCATTAACCTATGTTATCTCTGCAATATTCCTTGTAAAGTTCTTCCTTATAGTTTAAATATTTATTCAAACTTATTATCAACATATGTTGAAAACAAGTTCTGCACACAAAAAAACACAGGAGCCTTTTCGTTCTTCTGTGTTTTTGTATATCGTATGCCAATGCAGTACTACTTTTTGTGTTCATTTGCTATAAGCTCTCTCATAAGCTTCACACCTCTTGCTGTCAGATTATCTTCACTCACGCCTCTTGCCTCCAGAATTCTTTCGATTGCCTGCGCAGGGTCAAGGGAGTGATAAGGATAATACAGACTGCGCAATTCCTTCGGCTTGATAACCCTGTATATCTGTTTGCTGGTTTTCTGATACGTATACGCCCAGTAACGATAAATATATCCTATCCAGTATAATTCGTTTTCTGTATACTGTTCACTGCCGTAGGAGCTGCTGCCAAACTCTGTATCTATCTCTTCAATAATCTGATTAACATCACAGGCTTCAAAAAGAAATCCTCCGGCATCCATACGCTGCGCAACCTGAGAGTTCATAAATCTTCTCATAAATATCAGAGAACTGCATTCCTCTTTTGAGAAGGATGCTTCAAAAACCTCTGCCTGTATTTTGCATAGTTTCAAACCCTGTTCATCAATTTTTATCATCTTAATATGTCCTCTATATATTCCCCCTGCCCTCTGTACTGTCTGCGGGCAACTTTAACTTTATCATTACCTACTCGTAATTCTTCCCTTTTATATGAAAGATAATACTTCTTTTCGTCAGAGGCCAGATAGCAATGACGTAGTATTTGCAACTGTTCCAACGCATTATCCGTAACAAACACATACTGATTTCCAAGGCTGGTTGCCGAAAGGCAGTGCTGACATTGTATATCCGTAATTTCGCCGTCAATGAAGCTGTCTATTATTTCAAACATTCTATTGTCTGCAATAGGCGCTACGATATAATCTACGCCTTCAAGTTTTGAGCGCAAATTAAGAATAACAGGATGCTCTGCATAATCAGTCAGTTTGTTTCGGAAAAATGCAATCAGCAGCATCCAGTCACGATCGACATTTAATTGTGTATATCTTAAACCGGTTTTGTCAAACTCCAAAACATAGAGAGAGGACTCCGGATAATTGGCAACAAACATGGCAGATTGCTCCAGACTTTCTCCGCAGTAAAAGCCTCTGCCAAAGTCATTGGTAGCCTTTGATTTTTCTATTGAAAGGCTTCCCTCAAGACAGGTTTTGGCACCATGAAAAAGAATAGTCGAGCCGCTGCTGCATTCTTCTTTAAATAATTGTTCTTTAATCTTATTAAGCCGAACACCTCTGTTAAACGCGAAGTTGTAAAAGGAGTTCAGATTTGAAGCTGAAGCCTGCTCTTCATTTTTTCTCCAGCGTGATATCGTTGTCGGAGTAACACCGATGCCATCAGCAAGATCACTCGCGGTAATGTTCAGCAGGTCTGTTACGATTTCAATATCTGTGTTTAATTCAAAATCATTCATACCAATCCTCCTCGTAAAAATTTATAAACTTATTGTATCATATGTTGAAAACAAGTTCAATGTATGATTAAAACTTATTCTCAACATATGTTGAAAACAAGTTTTGGCGCACAAAAAAACACAGCAGCCTTCTTGTTCTCCTGTGTTCCTTATTCGGGTATATCGCCTACGCCATTCAGCACAAGCCTTGGTCTGTACGGAAATTTCTTTATTTCATTCTGGTCAGTTACTCCTGAAAGCACCAGAACTGTATCAAGGCCGGTTTCTATTCCTGCAACTATATCTGTATCCATACGATCGCCTATCATAACTGCATCCTCTGAATGTACTCCCAGTATACGAAGTCCTGTTCTCATCATCAGCGGATTCGGCTTGCCTACGAAATATGCTTTCTGTCCCGTTGCCATTTCTATCGGTGATATCATAGCGCGGCAGGCAGGTATAATTCCGTCCTCTGCAGGTCCTGTCAGATCACTGTTGGTTCCAATCAGTTTAGCGCCCCTCATAACCAGCTTCACTGCCTTGAGTATGTTCTCATAGTTGTAGGTATTGCCCTCTCCTATGATTACATAGTCGGGATCGACATCATTCATAGTAATACCTGCATCGTGAAGCGCTGTCACAAGTCCCGCGCCGCCTATAACATATGCGCTGCATCCCGGCGCCTGACTGCTTATGAATTTTGCTGTAGCAAGAGCGCTCGTATAAAAGTGGCTTTCGTCAACCTCAAGTCCCATTCTCGCCAGTTTTATCTGTAATTCCTTTGGGGAACGCTCTGATGAGTTGGTCAGAAACAGGAAGTTCTTTTCCTCTCTGTAAAGCCAGTCAACAAACTCTTTAACTCCCGGCAGCAGCTTATTTCCATGATATATTACTCCATCCATATCGCATATGAAACCTTTTTTGCTTCTTAATGTTTCCATAGTATTCCTCCTTTCTTTATTCTTTATCTGAAGTTTATCATTTAATTGTTAAATTGAAAGGGATTTTTATGTAAAATCTGAGTAAAATATTATCTATCTCAGCTCTGCCGTAAACTCTATCATGTTATCCTCTGGAAGCTTTGCATATATCCTGCCGTTATGTCCCTCTGCAATGCTTCTTGCAAGGGAGAGCCCTATACCAAAGCCGCCGGTGGCATTGTTTCTTGACCGGTCCGGTCTGTAAAATCTGTCGAAAAGCTTCTTTGTATCTTCGGTGCTTATACCGCTGCAGGTATTTCTGGTGCTTATGCTCACGCCTTTTTTGTCTTTTTTCATTTCAAAATATATATCGGTATCAGGCTCTGCATATTTGATTGCATTATCTACAAGGACAGAAACAAGCTGTCTTACGGCATACTCATCTCCTGTATATCTTATGCCCGGTTCTACTGAAATATCAAGCCTATGACCCTGCGCTCCGGCAAAATCCGCAAAGGACTGTGCAGTGTCAGAAATCGCATCGCTTATATCGAATGTGTCTTTTTTGAGTATGCCCGCACCCTCGTCCATCTTTGCAAGGCTGACAAGGGAGTTTACAAGTCTCTTGAGCTTCTCCGTCTGAAGCATTGCCTTGTCTATCCATTTCTGCTTGCCCACCTCCATCTCCAGCACAGTAAGACTTGTTGCAATTACTGTTATCGGAGTTTTAAGCTCGTGGCCCGCATCGGTGATAAACTGTTTCTGCCTCTGCTCGTTTTTTATCATAGGATCTATGACTCTGCCCGAAAGCATAACAACAATCACATAAACAAGCACTATACACACTGCCATTGCAGCAACGGACAGGACTGCCACAGTATATATTTTGCGCAGGTCATCGTAGCAGTCAATAAATATCGCTATATTACGATTCTCACCCTGCTGAGCCACATAATACTTATATCCCGAATAATATCCGTATCCGGCCCCGGCTTTGACTGCAACATCAAGGAACTGATCTACATCTGACTCTGTTACCGCCGCAATATGCTCAAGACTTTTTTCGGACAGACTGCCGCTGTCATCAAATTTCAGCACAAAATATCTGGTGGAATACGGCTCCTCTCTTGAAAAAGGTCCGCCGCCGGCCTTTTCGGGCGGTCTGCCGTCTTTTGCCGGCATGGGAATTGTCCCCTGATTTTCATATATCATATCCAGCTTCTGATTAAGTTCGGAATTGACCGACAGATAGTTTGCAATGTTGACTATGAGGCATAAAAGTATCATAACCATTGCCACAGCAAACATTGTAATGCGTATAAATTTTCTGCGTAAATCTTTAATCACGACCGGCCTCCAGCATATACCCTATGCCTCTGCTTGCTACAACAGAAACCTCAGAGCCTATTGATTTTAGCTTTTTTCTAAGGTTTGAAATATGCACCCAGACTACGTTTATCTCCGCCTCGCTGTCCCAGCCCCAGACACATTCCATAATCCTGTCTGCAGAGAACACAACATTGGGAGAACGCATAAAAAGTTCCATCACCTGAAACTCCCGCCCGCTTAATCTTGTTTCTTTGTCATTTGTCTTTAAAACACCGCTGTTTGTATCAAGGGATATATCCTTAAAGGTAAGAAGTGAAGGCTTGTAGTCCTCGTTTCTGCGCATCATTGCTCGAACCCGGCTGAGAAGCTCATCAGGGGCAAACGGCTTTGGCAGGTAATCGTCTGCTCCCGAATCAAAGCCTGTAATTCTGTCGTCCTTTTCACCTTTGGCAGTCAGCATCATAACAGGAGTTTTTATTCCCTCCTGCCGAAGCTCTTTTAAAACCTCTATGCCGTTTTTGCCCGGCATCATTATATCAAGAATAATCGCATCGTAATCACCCGATACGGCGTAGTCATAGGCTGAAATGCCGTCGTTTACCGCTTCAACCGTAAATCTGTTCTTTTCAAAAAACACAGTCAGCGCCTCAGCTAAATCAAGTTCATCCTCTGCAATAAGTAAACGCATATCTCCCGCTCAATGTCATTAAGTTAAGCCAAGCAGGCATATAATATACTGAAAAGCAATAAGGATAAACAGAGTGTACAAAAAAG
>CAKQOW010000027.1 GCA_934256595.1 uncultured Clostridia bacterium | reverse complement strand
GAAAAATTTCTGAAGCCACGGGAATTCCTTTTCATATCCTTAGGCTTGCGGTTAAAAGACTCTATAATACCTGATGAGAGTCTTTTGTAGCATTGAGTATCATCTTCCATACCGTAAAATCTTACTGCAATAAAAGAGTTTATTATTTCCTGCCGATACTTTAAAAGAAGCTGTGCAAACTCTGAAAAAAGAGGAAAAGAGCAGGACTGATAATCAGCAATGAGTCTGTCGAGAGCCTTTTGAGCTTCAACAGGCTTTCCGGAATATCGACTGTTGAAATCAATATACTTTTCTTTCAGATTCCGCATAGGTTCAAGAGCTGAATCAATTCTGAAAAAACGTTCTTCATAACTGTATGTGTCCATATAGAAGCCGAAATGTCTGTCTATTCTTGATTTTGAAGTGTAGTCTATATTGTTCTGATTTTTAAGCATTATCCATTTATGGCGTTTGAGGAGATATACCTCGTCAGATTTCCAGCCCTTTTTAAGCGGACGGTTTTCCTGCTCCATTTTTATGATATGGAGTCTGTCACGTTCCTCATATTTTCTATATAGAGAAATTAAGAAAGAATTAATCTTATTTAGAAGCCATTGCACAACATGATAGGAGTCTATGGCGCATATTGCATTAGGAAAATATGTACCGGCAAAAGCAAGATAGGGATTGTACATATCAGTTACAAGATATTTTACATGTTCTCTTTCTGAAAGAGGAATAGAGAGAAAATATCTCCGTGTATCTCTCTGCTGCCTGCTTGGAAGTATATCGACAGGCTCGCCGGACACAAAATCAAGAATTACCATAGAGTACTTGCTGTAGGATATGGTTTGCGTATGAACCTCATCTATGCATAAAGCTTCTGACAGGGGAAGTCTTTTCATATCGACATATCTGTCAAAGGTCTGATGGACATAAGTATCAGAGACATTGAATTTTTCGGCAATATACCTTATGGATAAAGAAAGGTTTCTCATATCCTGAAGAATGAGAAGATCAGAAGTATTGGTAGAGTGTCTGTATTTTTGAAGGAACTTAAAATCATCTGCAATATCGAGTTTGCAGGAAGGGCATTTCCAGCGTCTCTGACGAACTTTTAAAATGAGAGAATAACCATCCTGAAGGACGGGGTGATTGACGGTTCTGGTCTTAACTCCTCGTGAATGCATACGACATCCGCAGCAGGGGCAGAAAACAGGCTGAAGGTTTTTCTCAATGGTAACTGTTTTAATATTGTTTGTAATGGAGACATCAGTTATTGTTACAGAGAGGTCTTCCAAAGATAAAAGTTTTATGATATTATTCATAATGAAAATCCTTTCCACATCATTATCAGCAACAATATGATAAGGAAAGACAGGCAGAAGGTAAAGCGATTTACAATCTGCCTTTTTGTATACAATCTGTGAGATGATGTCAAAATATTTGAGGGGCTGACAGTGATATTTCAGCCCCTCAAATTGAACCCTCAAATTAGCGCCCCCTCAGAAAATTTGAATACCCTACGGATTTCAGAGGTTTTTAATTAATTTAAAAAATATTTTATTTGCCTATTGACAAGGTGGGTAAATAGGTGTAATGTATATACATACTAACGAGGTAGGTAAAAGAAAATGAAACAGAAACAATATAATTTCTTGTGTATGCCCTTTGGGGCATAGATATAAAAAGGACAGATGTTAAAGTAATTTGTTTTTAGTATTTAAAGGAGGAAATTATGTCAAAGATATATAAATCAGCAGATCAGCTTATAGGAAACACACCACTGGTGGAATTAACAAAGATAGAAGAGGAATTGGGATTAGAGGCTAAAATACTTGCAAAGCTTGAATACTTCAACCCGGCAGGATCGGTAAAGGATCGTATCGCCAAGGCTATGATAGATGACGCCGAGAAATCAGGCAAGCTTAAACCGGGTTCAGTTATAATCGAGCCAACAAGCGGCAACACAGGCATAGGACTTGCATCTGTTGCAGCGGCAAGAGGCTACCGCATTATAATCGTAATGCCTGAGACAATGTCAGTTGAGAGAAGACAGCTTATGGCGGCATACGGCGCAGAGCTGGTACTTACAGAGGGCGCCAAGGGTATGAAAGGCGCAATCGCAAAAGCACAGGAGCTGGCAGACGAAATTGAAAACAGCTTCATTCCGGGACAGTTTGTAAACGATGCAAACCCTAAGGCTCACTTTGAAACCACAGGTCCTGAAATCTACGAGGATACTGACGGAGAGGTTGATATATTCGTTGCAGGCGTAGGAACAGGCGGTACGGTAACGGGTACAGGTCAGTATCTGAAATCAAAGAAGCCGGAAGTAAAGGTTGTGGCAGTAGAGCCTGAAACTTCACCTGTATTATCACAGGGCAAGGCAGGAAGCCACAAGATACAGGGAATAGGCGCAGGATTTGTTCCTGACGTGCTCGACACATCGGTATATGATGAGATTATACCTGTAGCAGATAATGATGCTTTTGAAACCGGCAGACTTATAGGAAGAAAAGAGGGCGTACTGGTTGGTATTTCATCAGGCGCAGCGGTTTATGCGGCAATACAGCTTGCCAAAAGACCTGAAAACAAAGGCAAGAACATTGTAGTTCTGCTTCCGGACACAGGCGACAGATATTTGTCAACTCCTCTTTTCGCACAGTAAAATATATGATAGAATAAGTGTGTAATTTACACAGAGGTGAGATAAATGATGATTTCCACAAAAGGGAGATACGCTCTAAGGGTTATGATTGACCTTGCGGAGCATTGCAACGGCGAATATATTCCGATGAAAGACGTAGTCAAAAGACAGCAGGTTTCACAGAAATATGTGGAGCGGATTATGACAATGCTGTCCAAGGCGGGATTCGTAGAGGCCGTGCACGGCAAGGGCGGAGGCTACAGGCTTAACCGCGGTCCCGATGAATATATTGTAGGAGATATCCTGAGGCTTACGGAGGGTTCACTTGCGCCTGTGGCGTGTCTGGACTGCGATGCCGAGGAATGTGAGAGAGCGGATCAGTGCAGGACACTTCCCATGTGGAAAGAGCTTAATGACAGAATTACAGATTTCTTTGACGGCATCACCATTGCCGACTTAATGAAAAAAGACATAGAGATATAGAAATAGCAGGCGATTGCATAATATATATTATGTGATTGCCTGTTTTTGTGTTAATATATTAGTATGGTTTTAGACGGGATAGAAATAAAGGTAGACAAAAAACGAATAAAAAACATATACATACGCATTAAGCCCCCTGCAGGCGATGTGGTCATATCAGCGCCTCAACATATGAGTGATGAGGACATATACATTTTTGCAGAGTCAAAACTTGCATGGATTAAAAAACACCGCCGGAAATATGAGGGCGCAGGAAGTCACCTGTTTGTATCAGGCGAGAAGTTTTATCTGTGGGGCAGTCCGTATACTCTGGTGATAAAAGAGGGCAGAGGCAGGGCTGAAACAGCGGGTGAAAGCATAATTATATATGTTCCGCATGGCTCAACCTTTGAACAGCGGCAGGCCGTATTAAACGAATTTTACCGCAGAGAGCTTTCGCAGAAGATATCAGAGCTTGCGCCGCAATGGGAGCAGGCCACAGGTCTTTTTGCAGACGAATGGAGAATACGGGATATGAAAACCCGCTGGGGAAGCTGCAATACTGTCAGAAGACGCATATGGCTGTCGCTGAAGCTGGCGCCTTATCCTGTATGCTGCCTTGAATATGTTATCGTTCATGAGCTTTGCCATCTGCTGGTGCCAAATCACGGCGCAGATTTCAAAGCTCTTATGGACAGGTTTTATCCCGAATGGAAAAAAGCAAAAAAACTGCTTAACGGAGGTTATTATGTTTAGTCTGGTTTCACTGGCAATGCTGCCGGGTATACTGATAATTATATACATATTCAGAAAAGACAAGGTCGAAAGGGAGCCTGTAAATCTTATAGTTAAAATGGTTGTTTTAGGCGCGCTTTCGTGTGCGCCTGCGGCGTTTCTCGAGGGCTGGATAGAAAACTATCTGCCGCAGTATCCAGAGGGAAGTCTGGGATATGCCATGACTATATCTTTTTTGTCGGCAGGACTTATAGAGGAGCTTTGCAAGTTTGCATTTCTTCGGGCGGGGATATGGAAAAACAGAGAATTTGACTACCGCTTTGACGGTGTCGTGTACGGCGTTTCGGTGGCTGCGGGCTTTGCAATGCTTGAAAATATAATGTATGTACTTGACGGAGGCATATCTGTTGCGGTTACAAGAGCGTTTCTTTCAGTGCCGCTTCACGCATTCTGCGGAGCGTTTATGGGCGCTTTCTTCGGAATGGCAAAGAAACACTATGTTGCGGGAAACAGAGGCGCCGCCGCGGGCTGTCAGATTTGCGCCGTTATAATTCCTATTGTAATTCACGGCATATATGATACCTTTGCATTTTTAAATTGGGACTATGCTTCCATGTGCCTGCTTGCGTTTACGGTGCTGCTTTATATCATCGGCATAACCGTTATAAACAGGCTTGCAAAGGACGACTGGAGGATGGCAATATATCCGCAGGAAAGACCGGAAACACTGGAATTTGTCAGAGCATACGAGGAGCCGGAGCAGACCTACAGTCATAATACGGTCAAAGCTACCAACGGCTTCAGTATTGCGGGACTTATATGCGGGATAATCGCATATCTTACAATGGCTGCATTTGTACTGCCGTCGCTTCTTGCAATTATATTCAGTTCAATAGGCAGGAGAAGCACTCCGCCGGGAGTCAGAAACTCGGCGGCAAAGGCGGGAATGGTTATGGGAGTCACCTCCCTTATACTGAATGCAGTAATATACTATATGATTTTTTAGGAGGAAGCTATGCTGGAATTTATAAAGGCGGCGCTGCCATGGGTAGTAATGGGCGTTGTTATTGCAATCTTTGCGGCGCAGAATTCAAACCGCAAAAAAGCTACAGACAAAGACAAAAAGAAGCAGGAAAGCTATATGAACGAGGGTATGTGCGTGGGCCTGTGCCTTGGAGTCTGCATAGCCTCGGCAGGCGTATGGGATATGGGAATAGGCATCTCTTTAGGCTTATGCGCGGGACTTCTGATCGGAAGTCTGGTAAAGAAGCAGGGCTAGGCTATGAACGCTACAGGAATAATATGCCCATGCAGGCAGGAGCTTGAGCCGTTTTATGATGCCATAGACAATATGAAGCGGGTACAGATTAAAAAACTTGAATTCCTGACAGGAGATATCTGCGGGAAGCCGGTTGTACTGTGCAGCAGCGGCGTAGGCAAGGTAAACAGCGCGGTTGTCGCGCAGATGATGACAGACTGTTTTGATGTGGGAGCGATTATTGTATCCGGCGCAGCAGGCGGCATAGACGACAGAATTGAGCTGTTTGATACCGTTATATGCGATACGGCTGTATATCACGATTTTGCGGCAGGCTGCCTTAAATCAGAGAGTCCGTATATGAGTGAAGCTGTATTTAAAGCGGGCAGAAGCCTTACAGAGTGTCTGCGGGAAACAGATTATATATTCGGCTGCATGGCAAGCGGTGATTATTTTGTAGATGACAGGAACAGAATGCGTATCGCGGAGAAATTCGGGGCCTTGTGCGCCGATATGGAAACTGCGGCAGTTGCCCACTGCTGCTATATAAACGAGGTGCCGTTTACCGCGGTCAGAACCATAACAGATACAAAGGAGCACAGCGGCATTAAAAACTGTCTTGCAAATATTGAAAAGGCGGCGAAGCTGTCTGCGGCGGCGGTGATTGAAATATTAAAGAACAGATGAGGTGAAATATGTTTGAATTTGAATATACAATGACTAAAGAGGACTACCTGCGCTACAATGAGTATCACTTCCTTAATTCAAAATCGGGAAAAACTCAGATAAAAAAATACAGATGGACGGTAGGTATAGGTGCAATTGTTATGTTGGCGCTTGCTGTATATTATACAGTTGAATTAGAGTTAGACGTACTTGCCGGTGCGTTATTTGTGTTCAGTGCTGCCATTATTGTATGTATGTTTTGCGGCAAAAAAATTGTAATAAGAAACCTGAAAAAAGCGGTGGACAAAGCCGCAGCTGACGGAAAAGCGCCATACGGGTATAAATCTGCGATAAGCTTCAAAGATGAATATATAGAGTGCATATCAGAGCTAAAGGAGACGAAAATCAGATACGGTGCAATAGAGAAAGTGTGCAGCTCAGATGATGCCGTATACATATATATAGAAGCACTGCAGGCGCTGGTGCTTCCGGAAAGAGTGTTTGCCGATGAAGCTCAGAAGCGCAGCCTGCTGGAATTTGTAGGGGCAAAGAGAAAAACCGCATGAATACACATAAATATTGACACGTGTCGCAATGGGTGGTAAAATTTAGTAAGTTAAATTGCTGAATGAAGTGCCTGAAAGGAGAAAACTATGGACGATTTCACAGCACAATTTAATAACATTCTTGTTCGGGCATATCATAATGTTCTTCTAATGGAGGAAACCAAGAGAAAAAACAGCCGTACAACAACTTCTTTTCGAGGCAGAAACGCAATGGAGTTTCTATACAAAAGCGAAAACGGAGAAAAGAAAATCAGCGAAATCGCAGAATATCTCAAAATAACAAGACCGTCTGCAACCTCACTGATAAAAAAACTGGAGACTCTTGACTACGTCAGACGAAGTGTGGATAAAGACGACGAAAGAAGCACGATTATTTCACTTACAAGGCGGGGCAGACTTGTGACAGCATTGCAGATAGCCCACAGAAATAAAGTCAGCAGCCAGATATGCGAGGAATTTACAGACGAGGAGAAGCAGGTGCTCTACAAGGGCTTCTGCAGACTCAATGAAGTTTTCGAAGAATGTATAGACACAATGGAGAATGCTAATCATAAAAAATAGTAGAAAAGGAGAACTGATATGAAGCCAGTTTCACAGGAAGAATACAAGGCTATGCAGGCAAAGGACTGGGAGTGGGCCAAAGCGCTCATACAGTGCCAGATTGACGACAAAAGACCGGGAGTACAGCACCTTACCAACAGACCTATAATCAATATCAAGCAGATGCTTGAGTCAAGCGCAGAGCTTTATGGTGACGGCATTGCATTTTATACCAAATTTGAAAAGGGACCTTACACTACAATCACCCACAGAGAAGTATTTAATGACGTAAACGGAATGGGCACCGCCCTTATCGCCCATGGCATGAAAGACAGGAGAATTGCCGTAATCGGAGAAACCACATATATGTGGGGCATAGGGTATCTTGGCACTGTCTGCGGTACAGGTATTGTTGTGCCTCTTGACAAGGAGCTTTCCTACAATGAACTCAAAAACCTTATAAACGAGGCGGAATGCTCGGCGGTTATTTTTGACAAAAAAAGAGAAGCCACATTTGTGAAGATGATGGAAGAGGGAGAAACAGGACTTGAACTTCTGATTTCACAGGACAGAAGAGAGTCCGCAGACGGAATTATCTCTCAGTGGGAGCTTATTGCAGAGGGCAAGCAGCTCATAGAACAGGGAGACAGAAGCTTTCTTGACGCGCAGATAGACAGTCAGGAAATGAGCATAATAATATTCACATCGGGAACTACAGGCATGGCAAAGGGCATCATGCTGTCCCACAGAAACATTGCCGCAGACCTTATGGTATCGCCGACACTGGTTGACTTCCTGCCAAGCGATGTTTTCTTCTCGGTACTGCCTATACATCACACTTTCGAGTGCACCTGCAACTTCATAATGCCGCTTTACAAGGGCGGCGCAATTGCGCACTGCGAGGGACTTAAATATATAGTTAAGAACATACAGGAGGTTCACCCTACATTCCTGCTGGCAGTTCCTGCAATATTTGAGGCGCTGCACAAGGCAATATGGAAAGGCATAAGAGCCAAGGGCAAAGAAAAAACCGTAAGAAAAGCCATGAAGATATGCAATGCCGCAAAGAAAGTGGGCATAGATCTTACCAATGTATTTTTCAAGGAAATCAAACAGACTCTAGGCGGCAAAATGAGAATGATGATATGCGGCGGAGCTGCTATCAATCCTGAAATCTTAGAGGATCTGCAGGCCTTTGGAATTATGGCGCTGCAGGGCTACGGACTGTCAGAGGCTGCGCCTATGGGAGCCTTAAACCCTGAAAACAAGCCTAAGAGCAACTCCTGCGGTATTGCGTTCCCGGGCTTTGACGCCAAAATTGCAGAGCCGGGCGCAGACGGAGTAGGCGAAATCTGTCTCAAAGGTGACAATATTATGCTGGGATATTACAAGAACCCTGAGGCTACTGCCGAGGTTATCAAAGACGGCTGGTTCTATACAGGTGACCTTGGATATATAGACGATGAGGGATATATAGTAATAACAGGCAGAAAGAAAAACGTTATCATTACCAAAAACGGTAAGAACGTATTCCCTGAGGAATTGGAATACCAGCTTTCGCTCTTTGACGAAATCACAGAGTCCATGGTATTTGAGGGAGATGCCGAGGGTAAGGACGATACGCTTATCATCGCAGGCATATATCCTGACTGGAATATGATTAAGGATATTCTCGGCGATAAGGCCGATGATGACAAAGAGGTTGAAAAATATCTGTGGACACTGGTTGACAAGGTTAACGCCGAAAATCCGGGCTACAAGATGATAAGAAAGATTAACCTCAGACATCACGAATTTGAAAAGAATACTTCAAGAAAAATAAGACGATTTGTTGAGGAAAACAAAAAAGCTCTATAATCCGCAAGGACCTAAAGGCTGCTCTGAAACGGGCAGCGTTTAATGAGCAAGACAGAAAAGGAGAAAAGATATGAAGCCGGTTTCACAGGAAGAATACAAGGCTATGCAGGCAAAGGACTGGGAGTGGGCCAAAGGCATTATACAGTGCCAGATTGATGACAAAAGGCCGGGAATCCAGCACCTTGACAACAGACCTATAATCAATATCAAGCAGATGCTTGAGTCAAGCGCCGAGCTTTACGGTGACGGTATCGCTTTTTACACCAAATTTAAAAAAGGACCGTATACTACAATCACCCACAGAGAAATGTTTGATGATGTCAATGGCATGGGTACCGCCCTTATAGAGCGCGGCATGAAAGAGCGCAGGATTGCAGTAATCGGAGAAACAAACTACATGTGGAGCATAGGATATCTGGCCGTTGTATGCGGTACAGGTGTCGTTGTTCCTCTTGACAAGGAACTTTCCTACAATGAACTCAAGCACCTTATAAACGAGGCTGAGTGCTCGGCTGTTATTTTTGATAAAAAGAGAGAAGCCACCTTTGTTAAGATGATGGAGGAGGGCGAAACAGGCCTTGAGCTTCTGATTTCACAGGACAAAAAGGAAACTTCAGACGGAATAATATCGCAGCGCGAGCTTATTGCAGAGGGCAAGCGGCTCATAGAGCAGGGCGACAGAAGCTTTCTCGACGCTCAGATAGACAGCCGTGAAATGAGCGTAATAATATTCACATCGGGAACTACAGGCATGGCAAAGGGAATTATGCTGTCCCACAGAAACATTGTCGCAGACCTTATGGTTGCCCCTGCGCTGCTTAAGGTTAAACCAAGCGATATTTTCTTCTCGGTGTTGCCGATACATCATACATTTGAATGTACCTGCGATTTTCTGATGCCCCTTTACAAAGGCAGCGCCATAGCGCACTGCGAGGGACTTAAATATATAATAAGGAATATACAGGAGGTTAAGCCTACATTTCTGCTGGCGGTTCCCGCTGTATTTGAAGCGCTTTACAAGGCTATATGGAAAAATATAAGGGCCAAGGGCAAGGAAAAAACCGTAAGAAGAGTGATGAAAATATGCAGAGCAGCAGGAAAGGCGCGATTAAACCTTACAGATGTGTTCTTTAAGGAAATCAAAAACACCTTTGGCGGCAGAATGAGAATGATGATATGCGGCGGGGCCGCCGTAAACCCTGAAATCTTAGAGGATCTGCAGGCCTTTGGAATTATGGCGCTGCAGGGCTACGGACTGTCGGAAGCTGCGCCTATGGGAGCGTTAAACCCCGAAAACAAGCCAAAGAGCTATTCATGCGGTATAGCGCTTCCGGGATTTGATGCAAAAATTGCAGACAGGGCGCCAAACGGAATTGGAGAAATATGCCTTAAGGGCGACAATATTATGCTGGGATATTACAGAAATCCTGAGGCTACTGCCGAGGTAATCAGAGACGGCTGGTTCCATACGGGCGACCTGGGATATATAGACGATGAGGGATATATAGTAATAACAGGCAGAAAGAAAAACGTTATAATTACCAAAAACGGAAAGAACGTATTCCCTGAAGAACTGGAATACCAGCTTTCGCTGTTCCCTGAAATCACAGAGTCTATGGTCTTTGAGGGAGATGCCGAGGGCAGGGACGATACGCTTATCGTCGCAGGTATATATCCTGACTGGGCTCTGATTAAGGAAACTCTCGGCGATAAGGCCGATGATGACAAAGAGGTTGAAAAATATCTGTGGACACTGGTTGACAGGCTTAACGATGAGAATCCGGGATACAAAATGATAAAGAAAATCAATCTCAGACATCACGAATTTGAGAAGAATACGTCTAAAAAGATAAAAAGGTTTGTTGAGGAAAACAAAAAAGCACTGTAACAGGTAAAAGATTAGAAGCTGTCCGAAAGGGCAGCTTTTGGTGTTAAAAGGCGCTTTTTACAATATTAAATAAACCAAGATAAAGGGTCTGCATCAATATGGTGTGGGCATTTTTGCAATGTGTGAGTCGGATTATATGTAGTATGAAATGTAAAAACTTTTTCAAGGTAATTAAACGGGCGATGATAGCATGCGAAAATTCAGGTCACGATGTTAGTTGTGATTTCCCTGAGGTTAGGAAAATCGTTGGGGCAGGCGCGACAACGAAGACTGTTGCGGCCTATGAACTCTTGAGATATACATGTTATTTGATTGTTCAGAATGGCGATACGGGAAAAGAAGTAATTGCATTAGGACAAATATATTTTGCAATACAAACCTATAGACAGGAAGGTGCAGAACACTTAAATCAGTTGAGTGAAGCTAATCGAAGATTTGTCGTTCGCAGAGATATTAAGAAATAGAAGCAGTTTCTAGTGAAACGGCTCATGATGCAGATGTAATAACGAATGAAGAATTTGCGATATTTCAAAATACAGGACACACCATTTACAGGCAAGGGGAATATTGCAGAACTCTTTGGAGAGAATACGGGTATATGGGGAGAAATAGTTAAAGCAATTGATGCGCTTAATGAAAATGCAATAGCGATATAGGACGACCGTTTTTAAGCAACGGTACTTCGATGTCAGTATATCGCAAAAATAATTTTACCGTGGCATATATGTATGAGAAATGATATAATATACAGTATCAAGAGGACAAGTGAAAGCGGTTGCCTTCCAAAAGCCAAAAGGGATTTTGGATTAAAAGGAAGGTGGTAATATGGTGAGAATTACAATTACTTTTGGTAAGTTAAGAATTACCGTTTACATAAAAAAATAACCGCCGTGACCTTGAAAATTCCGGCGGTTATATAATAGTGACAGGGTAGCCGTTTTCAACGGCTTTCCTCTTGATGTCAATATATCATAAAAATAAGTGTAATTCAATAGCAAATCTTGATTATCGGCTATATTCAGGCGCTTTTTACATACCTGCGCCTGATTTTTTTTGACTTATTGCCTGTTTTTAGGTATAATAAATGGTGGTTTGCACTTTTTCGGGCAGACTAATAAACAGAGCAAAGGAGAAACAACCATGCTACTGGCATTTGATGTAGGCAACAGTAACATTGTACTAGGAGTTTTTAAGGACGGCAAGCTCATACAAAACTGGAGACTTGAAACCGACAACAACAAAAGCGCAGATGAATACGGTATGATTATCAACCAGCTTTTTTCATACGAGGGACTGGAGGTAAATCAGGTAAAAGACGTTATAATCTCAACAGTTGTTCCGTCAATGCTGTTTACACTGCAGCATCTTTCATCGAAATATTTCAACAAGAGAGCGATAGTAATAGAGCCCGGTGTCAAAACGGGACTTGTTATCAAATACGACAATCCTAAACAGGTGGGCGCCGACAGAATTGTAAATGCAGTTGCTGCATATTCAAAATACGGCGGACCGCTTGTAGTCATAGATTTCGGTACGGCGACAACTTTCTGCGCCATCTCCGAAAATGAAGAATATCTCGGAGGAACCATAGCTCCGGGACTCAAAATCTCATCAGAGGCGCTTTTCGAAAAAACAGCAAAGCTGCCAAAAGTAGAACTCGAAGAACCGGGACATACTATATGCAGAAACACAATACAGAGCATGCAGTCCGGTCTTGTGTACGGCCATGTGGGAATGGTCGATTTTGTAGTAAGAAAAATGAAAGAGGAACTCAGAGAATGTACCAAATCCGGCAAAGAGCCTCTTGTAATAGCTACAGGCGGACTTGCCACCCTTATAGATCAGGAGAGCAGCTGCATAGATTATGTGGACAAGATGCTTACTCTTGAGGGCCTTGAGATAATATACAGAAAAAACAAAAGAGAAAACGGTAGAAGAAGATAATGGCTTTAAAAATAGGCGATATAAATCTGGAGAGCCCGTTTTTACTGGCTCCTCTGGCGGGAATAACCGATGCGCCGATGCGCCGCATATGCAGTATGCAGGGCGCAGCGATGGTGTATTCGGAAATGATAAGCGCCAAGGGACTCTGGTACAGAGACAAGAACACCGAAAGGCTTCTGTATATGTATGAGGACGAGGGCCCTGTAGCCCTGCAGCTTTTCGGAAGCGAGCCGGAGATTATGAGCTTTGCTGCCGCAAAGCTTGAGGAGCGCAGAAACGTCATACTTGACGTTAATATGGGCTGCCCTGTTCCCAAGGTAGTCAAAAACGGAGAGGGCTCCGCGCTGCTCAAAAATCCGGAGCTGGCAGGCAGAATAATAGAAGCTATGGTAAAAGAAACCGGCAAGCCTGTTACGGCAAAGATACGAATGGGCTGGGACGAAAGCTCAGTCAATGCGGTGGAGGTTGCGAAAATTCTCGAACAGGCGGGAGCCTCGGCTGTTGCGGTTCACGGCAGGACCAGAGAACAGTACTATACAGGCAAGGCCGACTGGGATATAATCAGGGAAGTCAAGCAGGCTGTGAAAATCCCGGTTATAGGCAACGGAGATATATTTTCGGGGCGCGATGCCCTTGATATGATAGAGCAGACCGGCTGCGACTTTGTGATGATAGCAAGAGGCGCGCTGGGAAACCCATGGATATTTGCAGAAGCAAAAGCTCTGTGGGAGGGCAAGGAGCCTCCAAAGGCGCCTGATGCGCGCGAAAAACGCGAAATGCTTGAGAAGCACTTCTGCGACCTGCTGGAACTCAAAGGCGAGTATGCGGCAGTCAGAGAAATGCGCAAACATACAGGCTGGTACCTCAAGGGAATGCCGGGAGCGGCAGCTATGAGAAGAGAAATCAACCAGATAACCGATGCACAAGAGCTAAGAGATAAATTAAGGAGAATACGATGATTTTCTGGTCAGTTTTTTTAACAGCCCTGATTGCTACGGCAATATTAACGCCGGCGGCAATATGGCTTGCTCCTAAAATCGGCGGAGTGGACATACCAAAAGACAACAGACGAATTCATACAAGACCGGTACCAAGAGTAGGCGGCATAGCGATTTTTATCGGAGTTACGCTGTCTATAGGGCTTATTCTGGCAAGACATAATATGCAGCTTACAGGCATACTGATAGGCGGAGCCATAATATTTATACTGGGCCTTATAGATGACCTCAAAAACCTGCCGCCGGTAGTCAAGCTGCTGGGACAGATAGCCGCCGCTGCGGTAGTATACGGCTTCGGCACCAGAATTGAATTTATGAGATACCTGTTTTCGATGGACAAGCAGTTTGTACCGGAGATAGCAGCGTGCATAATAACTATAATATGGCTTGTGGGAATTACCAACGCCGTAAACCTTATAGACGGAATGGACGGCCTTGCGGCGGGAGTTGTTGCCATAGCCTCATGCTGCATCGCATATGTTGCATATATACACGGCACCTATTATCAGTGTCTGCCTATGCTGGCGGTTGCAGGCGGAGCCCTTGGATTTCTGCCGTTTAACTTCTATCCGGCAAAGACTTTTATGGGTGACTGCGGCTCGCAGTTTCTGGGCTTTATGATAGCGGCCATTTCAATAATGGGACTTGTCAAGAGCGCAACTGTTGTTGCTCTAGTAATTCCGCTGCTGGTACTGGGACTTCCTGTGTTTGATACAGCCTATGCCATTTTAAGAAGGATCATAAGACACAAACCGATAATGGAGGCTGACAAGGAGCATATACACCACAGCTTTTTAAAAAGCGGTATGGGACAGAGAAGAAGTGTTCTGTGCATGTACGGTATCTGTGCAATAATGGGTACTGCGGCAGTGCTTTTATCAAGGCAGCTTTATGTTGAAACCATAGGGCTCTGCGTTATAGCGCTGGCATATATCTACATCGTTATAACCGACAGAAACCATACAGTGCCTACCATTGTGGAAGAAGTAAAAAAAGACGTTGAAGAAGCAGTTGCAAAATACAGAGGAGAAACTGATGAAGATACTGATATCAAATGATGACGGAATAAACGCAGTCGGAATATATGAGCTTACCAAAGCGCTTTCAGAGGTGGCGGAGGTTTATGTATGCGCGCCGCATCAGCAGAGAAGCGCGGCAAGCCACAGCATATCCTTCAGAGATCCTATCAGAGTCAGAAGGACGGAGTTTGACAATGCAGTTATGGCCCTTGAAACCACAGGTACTCCGGCAGACTGTGTCAAGCTGGGACTCAAAGTCCTCGGAGATATAGGTATAGAAATAGATATGGTGTTCTCCGGCATCAATCTGGGAGGCAATATGGGTACGGATACTCTGTACTCGGGAACTGTTGCGGCAGCTATTGAGGGAAGCGTCTGCGGCAAGCCGTCTGTGGCGGTTTCCGTAAACAGTCACAATGCAGCTCACTTTGAATATGCATGCAGGCTGGCGGCAAGATGCGCGCAGAATGCCTGCGGCAGACTTGAACCGGGAACCGTACTGAATGTAAATGTGCCTGATCTGCCGGATGCAGAGATAAAAGGCACCAGAATTACAACACTGGGCAAAAGAAATTATGAGCCATGGTTCGTGCTTGAATCAGGGCAGGAGCATGATGCGGATAATATTGATCTGTGCTACAGGTACGGCGGCAATCCGATTAACTATGATATGGATGACAAAAACGCAGATGTGACTGCAGTTGATGAGGGGTATGCTTCCATAACGCCGCTGATGCATAATCTTACGGCAAAGGATATGGTAGAGGAAATAAAGAAATGGAGGTTAATATAAATGTTAAACAGAGAAAACACACTTTTAGTAGTAATTGACCTGCAGGGCAAACTGATGCCTGCAATGAACAAATCAGCCGAGCTTGAAGAAACAGTTATCAAATTCTTCAACGGTATGAATGAATTTAACATTCCGAAGCTTGTTACAACCCAGTACTCCAAGGGACTTGGCGGTACTGCCCCTGCAATAGCAGAGGCTCTTGGCGATTTTGAGCCTATAGACAAAAGCTCATTCTGCGTAATGGGCTGCGAGGAATTTGTAAATAAATTTAACGAAGTCAAAAAAGAAAACATAGTTATATGCGGCGTTGAAGCGCATATCTGCCTGCAGCAGAGCGCTCTTGCCATTAAGAAGCTGGGACATAACGTATTTGTGCCGGTGGACTGCATAGGTTCAAGAAAAGCTCTTGACTATGAAACAGCATTGAGAAGAATGGAGCAGGCAGGCTGCGTTCTGACAACCTACGAATCAGTTCTTTACGAGATTTTAGACAATGCCAAAGCTCCGGAATTTAAAGCTATATCCAAAATAGTGAAATAGATTTCAGGGGAAAAGAGGGAGATTAATGTATATCTTTGATAATAAAATAACAATCGAAAACAGAGAGGTGCTGGAGGAATATCTTAACGGATATGAATACGAAACATCGGGCCTGTCATTTTCGGCGCTTTATATGTGGAGGGATATCAATGAATTCTGCTTCGAGATAATAGGCGACTATATGTGCATATCGGGCATCAGCCACCTTGAACTCGATCAGAAGCTGAACTTTATGTTCCCGCCGCTGACTAAAACCGGCAGCTATGACAGCGGTCGGCTGAGAGAAACAATACTTGAAGCAAAGCGGATTTTCGAATCCAAGGGAGCGGTGTTTAATCTCAGACTTGTGCCGGAACATATGACACAGCTTATATGCGAGGCGGCGCCTGAAATAGAGTTCTCCGAGGACAGACCAAACTTCGACTATATATACAGACGAGAGGATCTGGTGGAACTTAGAGGCAAGAAATATCACGCCAAGAAGAACTATATAAATTCTTTCAAGAAAAACTACGAATATGAATATGAGCCGATAAATTCGGGCATGGCCGACGAGCTAATGGAGTTTATAGAGTTTTTTAACGGCCGTAAAGAAATCCCGGAGCATGAAATGGAGCTTCTCAAGAATGAAGAGGCTGCAATGAGAGATGTCTTTGAGAATTTTGAAGCCTGCGGCTACTACGGCGGCGTCATAAGAATTGACGGCAGGGTTCAGGCTCTTACGGCAGGCGGCAGACTGGGAAGCAATATGCTTACCCAGCATATCGAAAAGGCCAATACCGATTACAGAGGACTCTATCCTATGATATGCAATGAATTCTGTAAGGCTCTGCCTGAGGATATAGAGTTCATCAACAGAGAAGAGGATATGGGTATCGAAAATCTTAGAAAAGCCAAGCTTTCATACAAGCCGGTCAGGCTGCTGGAGAAGTATATAGGCAATTTTAAAGCAAAATAGTTAAAATAAAGACGTGCAAAAGCGCAAGATGATACAAAAACAAAAAGCATTTGTTATATTTTTAACAATATATTTATAAATATATTGCACTAATCGTTTTTTATGTTATTATATAGCTATAACAAAGTTATTAATAATAAATTTATAATATTTTTAGGAGGTTACAGAATGAGAGAAGTTGTTATCGCTGGTGCAGCAAGAACTCCGCTTGGAAGCTTTGGAGGAAGCCTTAAAAACGTTCCTGCAAGAACTTTAGGCTCAATAGTTATCAAGGAAGCTTTAAACAGAGCAGGCGTTAAACCTGAAATGGTTGATGAAGTACTTATGGGTTGTGTTCTTCAGGGTGGTTTAGGACAGAACGTTGCAAGACAGATGTCGTTAGACGCAGGTCTTCCTGTTGAAATCCCTTGCATGACTATCAACAAGGTTTGCGGATCAGGTCTTAGAGCTGTAAGTATGGCAGCACAGATGATCAAGGCAGGAGATGCAGAAATAATCGTTGCAGGCGGAGCTGAGAATATGTCAGCGACAGCATACGCTATTCCATCAGCAAGATGGGGAGCTAGAATGAACAACACTAAGCTTATCGATATGATGACAAATGACGGTCTTATTGACGCATTCAACGACTATCATATGGGTATCACAGCAGAAAACGTTGCAGAGCAGTGGGGACTTACAAGAGAAGAACTCGACCAGTTCGCTTTAGAGTCACAGAACAAGGCAGAAGCAGCAGTAAAATCAGGAAGATTCAAGGACGAAATCGTGCCTGTTACTATTCCTCAGAGAAAGGGAGATCCTATCGTATTTGATACAGATGAATATCCTAAGTTCGGAATGACTATAGACAAGATGGCTAAATTAAGACCTGCATTCAAGCCTGACGGCGGTATGGTTACAGCCGGTAACGCATCAGGAATCAACGATTCAGGCGCTGCAGTAGTAGTTATGTCAAAAGAAAAGGCTGACGAATTAGGAATCAAGCCTCTTTGCACAATCAAGTCATATGCATCAGCAGGCGTTGACCCTAAGATTATGGGCGTAGGACCTGTTCCTGCTTGCAAGAAGGCTCTTGACAAGGCTGGCTTAAAGGCTGAAGACCTTGACCTTATCGAAGCTAACGAAGCATTCGCAGCTCAGTCAGTTGCAGTTAAAAAAGACCTTAACTTTGACCCTGAAAAGATCAACGTAAACGGCGGAGCAATCGCGCTCGGACACCCTATCGGAGCATCAGGCTGCAGAATTCTCATCACTCTGATTTACGAAATGATGAAGAGAGATTCAAAATACGGTCTTGCTACATTATGTATCGGCGGCGGCATGGGTACAACTATGATCGTTGAAAGATAATATCTTCTTAAAAGCTGCATAACAGTTAAGATTACAGAGACTGCTGTATGGTTAATTCCATACGGCAGTTTTTTGTATATACGCTATAAAGGGTGCAATACCTGACAGGAAGCGGATATTTTACTATATATAGTGCCTGCGCATGTATTTGCGCTTGGGTGTGTGATTTTTTGCTGCCATACTTTTGCCTTATATTCACTTTTAATTATCAAAACCGGCTGAGATGTGATATAATATAATGGACTATATATGAGGAGAAGCAATATGTATCTTACACTGGCATTTCTGTTTGGAATACTTTTTCCCATTTCGGCAATAGTGAGGGGAATAGTTTCAAAAACAGATCCCTACAGAGTAGTAATAACAGGAATAATATATTCGGCTGTCGGACAGCTTATAGTAATCGCAATCGCAGGAATGACAGGGCAGTCGGTAGGCGAGCAGATGCAGACAGGCATTGAAGCCGCATCAAAGGCGCTGGCGGCCAACAACGAAATAATGCAGTCCATGGGACTGGATAGGCTTTCGGAGGCGGAGAGAGCTTTGAGCCTGCAGAAAGCCTATGGCAGCGTTATAAAAATGTTTCCGTCATCATTTATAATATGGGGAGCGATAATATCCTATCTGGAATATATTATACTGTACAGATGGCTTCGCAAAAAAGATCAGAGCCTGCTCAAAATGACACCTATAAGAGAATTCTCAATGAGAAAGCAGGCGTTTTTATACTGGTTTGGAATATATCTTCTTTCATACCTGCTGACTCTGACGGATTTTTCGGCAGGTCAGATGGTTTATGCAAACATCGACTATCTGTTCAGAATGGCGTTTGCATATCAGGGCATCAGCTTTATATTCTATTTTGTCTATATGAAAAGATGGCCGAAAGCAGTTGCGATTATTGCGGCAATACTGCTTATGACACAGAATTTAGGAGTTATGGGTCTCTACCTGCTGGGATTCTTTGATCTGGTATTCGGCCTTAAAGGAAGAGTGAGGGGCAGATAATGGAAAACTTTGAACTGGAAAAGTTAATATGTAAATACGCGGGAATGCCTGTATGCACTATTAACGGAAGCGGTAAGGTTACGGCAGCCAGTAGTGATATAGGCGAGGTGTTTGTGTATGACAAGCAGGAGGGCGCCGATATTTTCACCATTGCCGGCATCAAATACTCTGCAATACTCGAAAGCGCAGACAGCGGAGAAACCCTGCAGCTTAACCGTAACGACAAGATTTTCAAACTGGTGGTGCGCAAGCTGTGTGACGGTGAAACCCCTGACCTTGCAATATATTTCAAGGATATTACCAACTACGAAAACCTCAAGGCCATATATAATAATGAGAGAGCCTGCATAGGAATTATACACGTAGACAATTACGACGAGCTTCAGAATGTCACATCGGATGCGGATAAACTCAGACTTGATACGGACATAGACAAATGTATCAGGCAGTGGGGAACCAAGATAGACGCTTCCATAACCAGATACAAGCCCGATATGTTTTTCTGCGTGTTTGAATACAAGTATTATGATTTTATCAAGAGAGATAAATTCTCGGTGCTTGATAAAATCAGAGAAATAGAAACAGAAGCGGATTTTCCCGTTACACTGAGTATCGGCATAGGCATAGGCGGCAGGAATTATCCGCAGAACGACACCTTTGCGCAGGAGGCAGTTGATCTGGCGCTGGGCAGAGGCGGAGATCAGGCGGTCATCAAAAAAGGCCAGAAGCTTGAATACTACGGTGGAGTTATGAAAGCCGTCGAAAAAAGCAACAAGGGCAAATCCCGAATTATATATTACGGCTTCAAGCTCCTTGTGGAGCAGGCCTCAAACGTTCTCATCATGGGACACAGATTTCCCGATATGGACGCTTTCGGCTCAGCCCTTGGCATACACAGACTGGCAAAGGACATCAAAAAAGACGTATATATAGTTATAAATGAATACAACGATACGCTTTCAGAGGTGTTTGAGCAGGCAAAGGAAACCGAAGCCTATAACTTTATAACCTCAGAAAAAGCCCTTAATCTGCTTGACGACGAGTCACTTGTGGTACTGCTTGACACTCACAGAGCAGTGCTTGCCGAGTGCCCGGGTCTTGTGGATATGTGCGAGCGCCTCGTTATAATCGACCATCACAGGCGTTCGGAGGACGCTATAGACAACGCGACCCTTGCATATATGGAACCTTATGCTTCATCTACAAGTGAGCTGGTTACAGAAATGCTCCAGTATGCCGGCGCCAAAAAGACAATATCAAAGCTTGAGGCGGAGGCTCTGCTTGGCGGTATGACAATAGACACCAACAGATTTGCGGTGCAGACAGGCGTGCGTACCTTTGAGGCTGCATCGTGGCTTAGGAGAGCGGGAGCAGATACAACAGAAGTAAAGCGTTTCTTCAGAATGGATACAGAAACCTTCAAAATCAGAGCAAGAGGCATAGCCGACGCTCATTTTGAAAACAACATAGCCTTTTCGATTACAAGGCAGCCCCATACCGATTCGCAGATTATAAATGCGCAGGTTGCAGATGAGCTGCTCACAATCAAAGAAATCAAGGCAAGCTTTGTGGCAGGTCCCGACATTACGGGTCAGACGGTGATTTCGGCAAGGTCTCTGGGCGATGTGAATGTTCAGACCGTAATGGAGCGGCTCGGAGGCGGAGGCCATCTGACTACGGCGGGCGCGCAGGTTTCAATCAGCCCGGAAGAAGTGATACAGCAGATAAAAGAAATATTAGCGGAGGAATAGACAATGAAAGTTATATTATTACAGGACGTTAAAGGAAGCGGCAAGGCAGGAGCTGTAGTAAAGGTAAGCGACGGTTACGCAAGAAATCTCCTTGTACCTAAAGGCTTTGCAATAGAAGCAAACGATAAGAATATGAAAGCCCTCAAAAAGAAAAAGGCAGAGGAGGAAGCGAAGTATCAGGCTGACAAGGCTGCCGCTTTAGAGGTTAAGGCTCAGATAGAAGCAAAAGAATTCGTTATAAAGACCAAGGGTGGCGAAAACGGCAAGCTCTTTGGTTCAATCACATCGGCAGATATAGCAGATGCTGTTAAAGAGCAGTCGGGAGCTGACATAGACAAGAAAAAAATCCAGCTTGACTCACCTATCAAGCAGGTTGGAGATTTTGAAGTACCGGTTAAGCTTTTCCACGAGGTAAGCGCAGTACTTAAAGTAAAAACAGTAGCAGAATAGAGGATATGCAATGTCGATGAGAGTACCTCCTCACAATGAGGACGCGGAGCGCAGTGTTCTGGGAGCGGCTATGATAAGTCATGAGGCTATGATGAACGCTGTCGAAATGCTCAGGCCTGAGGATTTTTACAACAGAATAAACAAAGAAATCTATGAGGCGATAGAGGAGCTTTACAAAAAAAACAGCCCTGTGGATACAATCACCGTTTCAGAGGAACTCAAAAGAAGAGGCTCACTTGAAATGGCAGGAGGCAGAGGCTACATAGGCGAGCTTACGCTCAACGTGCCATCTACTGCAAACGCAGGCGAATATGCCAGAATAATTGCAGAAAAATCATCTCTCCGCAGCCTTATAGACGTGTCTGCGGATATTACAGACAAGGGCTATGATGACAGCATTGACGTAGATGAGATACTGGATTATGCGGAGAGAAGCGTACTTGAAATCGGGCAGAAGCGTCAGGTTAGAGACTTTACTCCCATAGAGGAAGTCCTCAGACGAAATGTAGACAAAATCAGTGAGCTTGCGGCAAACGAGGGCAAAATCACAGGCCTCACAACAGGCTTTCTTGATATAGACAATATGCTGTCGGGACTTCAGAAATCCGATATGATAATAGTTGCGGCAAGACCCTCAATGGGTAAGACGGCTTTTGCCATCAATATTGCGCAGAATGCCGCTGTCAAGGGCAACGCATCGGTTCTCATATTCAGTCTGGAAATGTCAAAGGAGCAGCTTGGAGAGAGAATACTTGCGGTTGAGTCAAGGACAGAGCTTGGCAAAATCAAAACCGGCGCCCTTGAGCAAAAGGACTGGGACAGAGTGGGAATTGCAATAGACACGCTGTCAAAGGCCAGCATAGTTATAGATGACACGCCGGGAATTTCCGTAATGGAAATGAAAAACAAATGCAGAAGACTCAAGGCCGAGAAAGGCCTCGACCTTATAGTTATAGACTATCTGCAGCTTATGGAATACAAAGGCAAGTCCGACAACCGTCAGCAGGAAATATCGGCGCTGTCGAGAATGATCAAGCAGCTTGCAAGAGAAATGGAATGTCCTGTAATCGTGCTGTCACAGCTGTCCAGAGGTGTGGAGGCGCGTACTGACAAGCGGCCTATGATGTCTGACCTGAGAGAATCAGGCTCAATAGAGCAGGATGCGGATATTGTTATGATGCTTTACAGAGACGACTACTACAACAAGGAGTCAGAGAAGTACAATATATGCGAGATAATCATCGCAAAGCACAGAAACGGCGCCACAGGAACCGTGGAGCTGACGTGGCAGCCTCAGTTCACTAAATTCAGTGACAAGGCCAGAAGCGGAGGAAATTATGAATAAGATATTTGATGAAATGATGGTTTGTGAAGTGCTTGACGCATATCCCCAGCTGGAGGAGGTGCTTGCGGCAAACGGACTCGGCTGCGCAGGATGTCCGGCTTCAGGTAACGAAACGCTCAGAGAAGCTGCGGAAAGTCACAGCATTGATTTTGAAAAGCTGGCGGCGGAGATTAAAAAGACACTGGAGTAAATATTATGGCTTTTTTTATAAAGCAGGATGAAAACTGGTATCTCAAGGATACCGGCATAGAAAACATATTTATAAACGAATATATGACGCAGGCTCCGGGAGATTACGTCAAGATATATATTCTCGCTCTTATGTATGCCAAAATGGGAGCGGATATATCAAATGAGGCTATAGCAAAGTCTGTCGGAGTTGAAGAGGAGGATGTGCTCAAGGCGTGGAATTACTGGGAGAGTCAGGGCGCTGTAATCAAACACAAAAAAGAGGGCGCAGGCAGGTTCAGCTATGATGTTGAATTTGTTTCCCTCAAGACAGCTTCCAAAACCGGAAATGCGGCAGCGCTTGTGTCCGAAAAAAAAGTAAGCCCTCTTGAAGATGAGGAGCTCAAAGGCCTATACATGCTTATAGAGCAGATAGCGGCAAGAACTTTAAACGGCACAGAAATGAAAGCTATAGAGGAATGGCTGTCGGAGCTTGATACGGACCCAGAGGTTATTCTCTACGCATATAACTACTGCAAAAACAAAGACAAGGATAATTACAGATATGTAGGCGCGGTAGTTAAAAACTGGGCGGAGGAAGGACTCAAAACAGCAGAGCAGGTCGAAAAGCATCTGGCTCAGAGCGATGAGAGAAACTATCTTTACAGGAGAGTTTTCAAGGCTATGGGCTTTGACCGCAACTGGACCGAAAAAGAGCAGAAGCTTATGGACAGCTGGTTTGACGATATGGAGTTTTCGATAGACAGAGTGCTTGAAGCCTGCGGCAAGAGCAGCGGCATATCAAACCCCAACCTGAACTATGTCAACAAGGTTCTTGAGAACTGGCATGAGCAGGCGAGAGAGCTTGAGGGAACTCCGGCGGAGGGCGCAGTCAAAAAAGTGTCAATGAGCCGCGTACTCAAGTATTACGAATACATAAAAACAAAAGAAGAAAAAGACGCCGAAGCAAGACGGCGAGAAATATACAGCAAAATACCGAGAATTAAACAGATTGAAGATCAGCTCAAAAACTGCAGCATGTCAATCTCAAAGGCAATGGTGGGACTTGGCGGCAGTGACAGGGATGCTGAGATACAGAGATTAAGAGCAGAGGCAGATAACCTTACGGCAGAAAAAGCATTTCTGCTTACGGATAACAATTACAGACATGACTATATGGATGTAAGATACAAATGCGATTTGTGCAAGGACACGGGAATTACCGATACGGGAGAACGGTGCCGGTGTTTTTCACAAAGAATGAAAGAGGCTGTTGAATGGCAAAATCACCAGAAGTAAAAAGCGAAGAAAAACTGAATAAAGAGCCATATGACAAAACAAAAAAAATAAAAAAACTGCTTCATAAGATTACAGACTGGTTTGCGGTTTCCACTCCGGGAGGAGCTTCGGAAGCGATGGCAAAGGTGCAGGACAAGGCAGATTACTGGATAGAGCTTGTAGAGGAGCAGTTTGCAAAGGACCTCAGGTGGATCAGAAAAGCCAACAGAGTAATGTGGAAATTTATAGGCAAGTGGTTCTCAGTGACGAGAAAAGGCGGAATTTCAGGTGTTGCGGCAGCTGCGGTGAACAAATGGGATTTCATACTGAATGTACTTGCCGACAATATTATATTCCAGGCAGAAAGACTGCGGAAATCAATTAACAGATTCTGCATAAAAATATGGAAAAACAGGATTATCTGTCTTAAATATTTTACAGGCGTAGTTGTTCTGACCATATGCACAGTTGCGGTTTTTAACCATGTTACAGGCTATGAGTATTCATACAACGGCAGAGTTTTAGGGCTTGTTAAAAATCAGGAGGATGCAATCAAAGTGCTGGACATTGCATCAAAGGGACTTACCAGTGAATATGGCGTTGATGTGCAGATAGATCCTAAAGAGGATATAACCTTCAGAAAGGTTGTAATTGTAGACAGAACTGTTGATAATATGGACGAGGTTCTGAGAAAATTCACATATATGCAGGATACAAAAGCGACAGCTTATGCTATCTATGTAAACGGCAAGCGAACCGTTATAGTTGACAGTGAGCAGACTGCGGAGGATATATTAAGCAGTCTCAGAGATAAATATGTGGATCCCGAAAAGGCAGATACCTACGACAAGGTATACTACGGTCAGAAGATAAAGGTAAAACAGATAGATACAACCCTGGGCAAGCTGATGAACAAGAACAACGCCATCAATATACTTGACAAGGGCGAAAGTCAGCTGAGATATACAGTGCAGCTGGGAGATACGGTTAAATCCATAACGGACAGCTTTGTGATGAAGGAAAGACTGTTCCATGAGCTTAACCCGAATATCGCCGGGGATGAGGGGACTCTTGAAGAAGGCTCCAAGGTTTCGGTAGTATACAAAACTCCTAAGATCACTGTTATAACTGAAAAGACGGTAACCTATGACAAGAAGGTTAAATACAAGGTTAAGAAAGTTAAGAGCAAAAAACTGTACAAGGGTGTTACCAAGGTTAAGACCAAGGGCAAATACGGCAAGAAAGAAGTGACTGCCGTGGTGACAAAAGAGAACGGCAAGGAAATTAAGAGAAATGTTCTCAAAGAAAAGACTGTCAAAAAGCCTGTTACCAAGGTAATATATGTCGGTACCAAGAAGCGCCCTGCCACGGTAGGCTCAGGCAATCTTACAAATCCTTGTCCTGCAGGCTATCAGTCATCAGGCTTCGGCTACAGATGGGGCAGACTGCACAGAGGTGTTGACCTTGCATGCGCCGCAGGAAATAACATATATGCTGCAGACGGTGGTACTGTAGTTACGGCAGCATTTAATTACAGCTACGGATACTACATAAAGATAAACCACCAGAACGGTATGGTGACAACCTATGCTCACTGCAGCCGTCTGCTTGTATCGGCAGGAGACAAGGTGCACAAGGGTGAGAATATAGCTCTTGTCGGAAACACAGGAAATTCGACAGGGGCGCACTGTCACTTCGAGGTAGAGGTTAACGGTTCTCTCAAGAATCCTAGAAACTATTTCTAAAGATTAAATGTATAAATATAAATCTAATGGATATGCCGGGGGATGGCATATCCATTAGTTTGATTGGGTTAAATTAACTTGTTAGAGGTAGTTATTCGCCGGTAGATATATTGGATTCGGTAATGGTTGTTCCTGAATAGTCAGATGTTGCAGAAACTGTTGCCTGCTCATATTTATCAAACTTATATGTATAGTAAACATAAGCTTCCTGTCCGTTTATATCCTGTGAAAGCTTAAATGTAATTGTGTTGAATGTAATATCGTTGATGTCGGCAGGGGCTAGGTTTTCCTTGACATGTGCTTCTGCTGAAACCACTTCTATTTTAGGCTGCACATCTGTACCAGCTGACAGATCATATGCGCTTTTTATAAATTCAGTCCAATTGTAGTCGGTCTTGCTGAGGATACTATTTTTTGCCTCATTAAATAAGTCCGGAGATACTCCACTTTCTTTTTTTGATAGCTTAAATTCACCAATATCAATTCCGCTTACAGTTACATCCAAATATCTGCTTGTTATGGTTTTATCATAAGTACGCTTCCCGTCGGAATAATATTTAATAGTGTAAAGATCTACTAAATAGGTATATTTTCCGGGTTTTACATAGCCGTTAGAGCATTTGCCGGCATCTATCTTTATTATGCCGTCATCTTTTTCGCCCGGTTCAAGTTCATCATCTGAAATCGGCCCTGTTATATCTTCAACCTTGGTACTGCCATCGACGCTTTTAAGCTGGATCCCAAAGTGTACATTCTCGATTCCTTTATAAGTCATAGGCCGTCCGTACTGCATACTCCTGATGGTAACCCCTACAAAATCAGAAGTCTTTTCACTTGAGTAATTATAAGCATTGCATACTGATATACTGTCTGTGCTTCTTCCATAACTTAAATTGTCTGCATAAAGCCGCATCGTTAAATATCCAAACTCATATTGTGGAGCCTTGTCGCCACCCAGCAAATAGAGAGTGGATACAACAGTTCCGTTCTTATTCTTTACAAAGAGATATGATGTGCCAGCTCTGTTTCCCCTTACATCTACGCTTTTTGTAATGTTATCTATTGCAACTTCATCTGCCTTTTCTGCAGTGCCGGCAGGACAAATCTCAGCAACATTGTCATTTGATACGCTTACTGTGTAATCTCCGTAATTTTCAACCTCTTCACCGTATTTGGTGATATAGAAGTACAGAGGTACAGTAGTATCGCTTGGACAGTAAACCATATCTCTTGGACTGTCAAAGTCCGGAACAAAATGAGAGGTTGCCATTGATATGCCGCTGTCGGTGGTAGCGACTAACGGTTTGTTAATCAGCGCTGTTGTAATCTGTACACTGTACGGGTTGTATGACGGTGTCGGATCCGGTTCAGGAATTTCGCAGGCTGTGATTGTGACATTGCCTGTGTCAACCATACCTGTTTCGACAGGTTTTCCTGACTCGTCCTTTTCATAATTGTAGGTATGATATACAGCTCTTGCTGTTGCTGTTGACTGGAGATTATTCAGGTACAGCTTGCCGTCGAAGCTTACAAAGCCGGAACTTGTGGAAATGGAGAAATCCACATATTTAGGCTTGTTAGATGTATTGTAGCTTTCAACAACAACTCCGTCTTTGTCTTTTAAATCAACAGTGATCTCGGTCTGTGTTTTTTCGGGAACCACAGTCGGGGATATTTCCATATCGGTAATTCTGCCGTCTGTTGCAGTAAACTGAGCCGAAGATTTGTCATACTTAACTGTGTATGTACCGCCGTCATTTATCTTGTCATTTGTAGTCAATATGACTGAGTTGCAACTGACTGAAATATCTTTGACTGTGAAAGTGCGTTTTGTTTTGTTATTTGATATACTGAAGTCAGATGCTTTCATATCGTAGCCTGTAACATCTGTTTTAAAGTCAACCTTAATCCTTGTAGTTTCAAGCTGCTGCGCAGAGTCAATGTATGCTCCTACATAGACATTAATATTAGTGACTTTGTTTGCCTTGTTGGAACTTGATGTTGAATTTGATGCCTTTGCAATTACCTTGATAGTGGTTTCACCCTTTTGATATGCTCTTGCCTTGCCTGAGGTTGAGCCTATAGTAACAATTTCTTTGTCGTTGGAATAAAAGCGTATCACATCTGTAGATGTGGACGGGGTAAGTGTTGCCTTTACATAGGCGCTGTCACCCGGATTAAGGTATATATCAGAGGCTTTAACTGAAGTACATCTCTGACGCACTGTAAAGGTTTTTCTTGCGACCTCTTTGCCGGTTTTATTGCTCTTGGCTTTGATTGTTACAGCTCCGGGTGCAGTGGGCTTGAGTTTTCCTGTAGTCAAACCTATTGTTGCTACCTTTTTATTGGTAGTATAGAATTTGACATTGGCGCCCGGTACCTTAAGGCTGTAGGAATGGCCGGCATATATTATGCTTGGTGCTGCTTCGCCGCTTTTCAGCGTGATTTTACTGTTTGCAGCAAAGGCTGTATCAGGTACTCCTGTTACAGAGAATACCAGAGCAGCCATAAGCAGAACTGCTGTCAGCTTCTTCATTATCTTTTTCATTAACTCTCCTCCTCGAAATACGTTATATCGGACTATACTCACACTTATTCTTTGCCGTTAATATACCATTTATTATAGGGCAAAGCAATATGTTTTACGAATTTAATCGGATAAAGTAACTGCAGTCTGTATGGATTGTATACAAAAACCTAAAAAATATGCAAAATAGGAATAAATTAGAAAAATATGTTGACAACTGGATAAAACGGGGTATAATTAATGAAAGGATATGCATAACCTGTAATTTTATAGAAAGGAACAAACTCAGATGACAGAAACAAATAACGAAGTAACCTTTGAAATCACAGAGCATATAGGTGTGATTGCAGAGCACCCTACAGGGTGGACAAAGGAATTAAACAGAGTAGACTGGAACTGTAAGGGGAACCCTAAGTATGACATAAGAGACTGGGATGAGGAACATCTGCGTATGTCAAGGGGAATAACTCTTCACGAAGACGAAGCCAAAAGACTTTGCGATTTATTAAAAGACAGACTGTATAACTAAAACACGCAAAAAAGGAAGCTGTACATAAAAGGCGTGCAGCTTCCGATACGGCATTATGATTTTTTCTCGAAAAGAAAACTTATAGAATAAAGACCGGCAAGTCCTACAACAGCGAATATTATTCTGCTGACGACTTCAAGGTTGGGACCGAATATTGATGATACGACATCATAGCCGAAAAAGCCTATAAATCCCCAGTTTAATGCCCCGATTATAACGAGTATCAGTATTATCTTTTTCAAAAGCCATCACTCCTTTCAGAATACTATTCTGCCCAAAAGCATAC
>CAKQOW010000026.1 GCA_934256595.1 uncultured Clostridia bacterium | reverse complement strand
TTGTGAATGGAATGCTTAACAGGGACCGGATTATTATTTCGAGTATGTATATGGTCAAGATAGTAATCTCTGATTGGAAACATATTCTGGAGAAGAAAAGCAGCTTCCTTTCCATCAAATTCACCTAAAACAATCGTTAGGCACTTTCCATATCTAGTCACCTGTTTGTCGTGTATTGCTTTAAATTTTTTTACACGAGAGCTCAGTGGAACCATCCATAGCAGGGAAGTTTTACTGTCACGCAAACAGTAAAAGGTAGGACGATATGTACCGCCCTCTTTGTTCTGCATTAAGTTGGAATCCTGTACTTTTTCAAAGTATTCATCTTTAATATGGTAAACGTACCCTTCTTGATATATCATATTCATCACCTATAAAATAAGCCCTGCCATGCGGCAGGACCGGAATTTTCGAGCCGGATATTTATTAGACGCTTCCGGTGAGCGAACAATATTTTCGAGCCGATCACTTATAAGCCGCCAACGGTGGGCGAACAATATTTTCGATGACAGGAATCCTGTCTTTATAATTATTATATGGTTGCAATGAAAATATGTCAATAAAAAATAAAAAGAAGTATTGAAAATATAGGAAATAGGCAGAAGCGAAGGTGAGGCTTCCGGCAGAGCCGCAGAAAAACTCGAAATGGCGAGTGCCATGAAGATTAAGAATTATCCTGACGATGAAATAGCGGAGCTTACAGGACTGACTTTAAAGGAGATAAAAGCATTATAGGTGAGATCTGTCCAGGAGAAAATAAATAATTATGAACAGAATATTTGAGACCTTGTTTGTGATATTTTATAAGCAGGGTTCTTTTTATAATTGCCGGAGTAATGTTTTTTCTTTTCGCAGGCTCTTAAAGATGATATAATTTAGACAGAACAGCTATAGGGAGGGCTTTGCTTGCTTGATAAACTTGTAAAAAAATACGGAGCTCCGGTAGGCGTAATATCACTGGTTATTGCTGCGTTGCTTTGGGGCGGCGAATATGTTGTAGCCAAAGATGTGCTTGATACCATTGCGCCCAACTGGACAAACATTATAAGGGACGGGATTACTGCCATTATGGCGCTTGTAATCTGGCGAAAGGATTTCAGGACGGCTACGGCAGGGGACTGGAAAAGAGGCGCAATCTGCGGAACTCTGTTCGGACTTGGAGGCGCACTTCAGACTATGGGACTGGAGCTGATTAACACAGGAGTAAACGCATTTATTTCTGCAGCTTATGTTGTAATAGTTCCGTTTATGGTATGGATAATCGAAAAATCAAGACCTGCAGGCAAAGTATTCGTAAGCGCGGCCATAGCAATGGCAGGCGTTACAATAATGTCTATAACAGGCATTACCTCAGGAGCGCTTTCCATGGGCAAAGGCGAAATGCTTTCTCTTATGAGCGCTTTCTGCTATGCGGGAGCAATAGTTACGGCAGACTGTTTCACAAGAAAAACCAGCGTATCCCTGATAACCGGTATGCAGTTCATATTTGCATTTGCAGTCGCTCTTGTAATGGCGCTGGCGCTGGGAGAGCCGGTACCGTCATTTGATGTGGTTTCGGCGCCGATAGTTATAGAATTTATATACCTGATAGTATTCGGCACATTCTTTACCCAGCTTCTGTTTACCTTTGGAGTCAAATACGCATCTGCCTCACAGGCAGGCGTTATATTCCCGCTGGAGTCGGTTTCAGCGACAGTGTTCGGCTGCATATTCCTGCACGAGATAATGCAGGGCGTGCAGATTGCGGGAAGCGTTCTGATACTGCTTTCCATTATTATAAGCAGCGTGGAGTTTAAGAAAAATGATTAAAAAAGCAGATATAATTCTGGCAGCGGTTCTTATCCTTGCAGGACTTGTCATGTCATATATGCTGTCTTTCGGGCAGGAAGCAGGCTCCCGTGCGGAGATATATTCAGACGGTAAACTTTACGGCGTGTATGCACTCGATGAGGACAGAGAAATCACAGTTGCAGAAAACGGACATACAAATATAATTGCAATCAAAGACGGCAGTATGTACATGAAATCAGCAGACTGCAATGGACACGACTGCATCAGTCAGGGCAGTATTTCCAAAACAGGACAGAGCATAATCTGCCTGCCCAACAAAGTAGTTGCAGAAATCACAGGAGGAAGCTCGGAGATTGATGCCGTAGCCAGATAAAATGAACAGTAAAAACAGTGCAAAAAAAACAGCAGTGGCAGGTCTTATGACGGCTCTGGCGCTGATATTTTCATATATAGAAGTACTGATACCCTTTAACTTCGGTGTGCCGGGCATTAAGCTTGGCATTGCAAATCTTGTAGTCATAATCGCCCTGTACAGACTGGGAGGAAGATATGCGCTTGGCATAAACACAGTCAGGGTGCTGGTGGCAGGACTTTTGTTCAGCGGACTTTTCGGAGCCCTTTATTCACTGGCGGGAGCGCTTATGTCCTTTGCGGCGATGGTTCTTGTCAAAAAAGCAAAGGTGTTTTCGGTTACGGGAGTTTCAATAGCAGGCGGCGTTGCTCACAATCTGGGACAGATACTGGTGGCCGCGGTGCTGGTGGAGAATATAAGGATATTTGTGTACTTTCCGGTGCTCATATTTTCGGGAGTCGCAAGCGGCGCAATCATCGGAATAGTATCGTATTTCATACTCAGGAGA
Organism: uncultured Clostridia bacterium; assembly: GCA_934256595.1. Taxonomy (GTDB): domain Bacteria; phylum Bacillota; class Clostridia; order Peptostreptococcales; family Anaerovoracaceae; genus UMGS973. Next base: position 26,721 of record CAKQOW010000026.1, on the reverse strand, counting down.
ATTCCTGAATTCAAATAAAGGGAGACAAGAATGATAACTCTATCAAAAACACAGAGCATATGCCCTGTATGTCACAAGCCGGTAGAGGCGGAATATGTGCTTGAAGCAGGGAAAGTGCTTATAAGAAAAAAATGCCCTGAGCACGGGGAGGTTTCGGCTCTTGTGGCAAGAAATCCGCAGGACTATATCAGATGGACAAAGCACCCTGTTGTCAACATACCGCCAAAGGTTAACATAACCAAAGGCGCTGCGGGAGAATGCCCGCTCCACTGCGGCACATGCGAAAACCACATGCAGACTGCCTGCTGCGTTCTCATAGACGTGACAGACAGATGCAATCAGCACTGCCCTTACTGCTTTGCAGAGGCGGAGGATACGGGAGGCGATATGCCGCTGTCTGAAATAGAGCGAAAATATGATCTGCTGCTGGAGCTGGGCGAAGAAAGAGAATTCAACATACAGCTTTCCGGTGGCGAGCCTACGGTCAGAGACGACCTGCCGGAGATAATCCGAATGGGCAGAGACAAAGGCTTTGAGTATATACAGATAAACACCAACGGCAGAAGAATAGCAGAGGAAAGGGGCTACGCAAAGAAGCTCAAAGACGCGGGAGCTTCCGTAATATATCTGCAGTTTGACGGCACTACCGATGAAATATATATGCAGATGAGAAACGAGCCGCTGCTTGATACGAAGCTTTTGGCAATCGAAAACTGCAGGAGAGCAGGACTTCCGGTTACACTGGTGCCTACAGTTGTCAAAAACGTCAACCTTGACAACATAGGGGAAATGATGAGATTTCTCATAGCAAACAGAGATGTGGTAAAGGGCATACATTTCCAGCCGGTCAGCTTTTTCGGCAGAGTGCCCGATAAGGATTACGAAAACAGAGTCACAATGTTTGACTGTATGCGCGCCATAGAGGAGCAGACAGACGGGCTGTTCAAAACAGGCGACCTGTGCCCGATAACCACAGGTCATACCATGTGCTGTTTCTACGGAACCTATCTGAGAGAAAAAGACGGCAGTATACGCTCTCTCATAACAGAGCAGACAAAAAAAACAGGGGTAAGCTGCTGTGACAGTCACGACCCCCTTGAAATAATCAGAAAGGACAGGGACTTTGTTTTAAACAAATGGGACCTGCCCGAGTATGAGGAAACAGACGAAAGCTGCTGCTGCGAAGCGCCTGCGGAGGAAAACTGCTGCTGCTGCGCAGACGAGCCTGCAGACCTTGACGAATTTATCACCTACTATAAATCAAATATGTTTACGGTATCGGGAATGGCATTTATGGACCTTTCCAATCTCGATGCAGAAAGACTGAAAAGATGCAGAGTGATGCAGCTTACAGACGATGACAGACTCATACCGTTTTGCGCATACAACAGTATATACAGAAAATAGATTAAAAAGGAGGTACAGATGCTCAGACCCGGAAACTTTGATATAACAAGAAGCGCGGCAGAGGCGGCAGGCTTTAAAAAAGGAGATAAAATTCTTGATGTGGGCTGCGGACGCGGAGAAACCATGAGATTTCTCACCGATGAATACGGTCTTGACTGTGTCGGCGTGGATATGAATTTAAGATTTATTGAAGAGGGCAGCAAGGCAAATCCCGATCTTGACATCAGACTGGGTGACGGTGAATTCCTTGACGATTTCTCCTCAAAGACCTTTGACGGTGTGTTTATGGAATGTGTACTGTCCGTAATAAATATGCCTGATGAAGCGCTTCACGAAGCCTACTGCGTACTCAAAAAAGGCGGCAGGCTCATATTAAGCGACCTGTTTCATATAAACCCCGAAAAAAACTTCATAAAAGCAGTGAGGATAGAGGCAGACAGACAGGCCATGCGCAAACATAAGGAGGGAGACTGCGAGGAGAGGACAGCCAGAGCTGTTGATTTCCGCCATGATGGTAAATTCATAATAGGACCTCTGGGTGATCAGCTTGAAGCTATGGGATTCATAATAACTCATTTTGAAGACAGAACGGAAGATCTTACGCAGTATATGGCAGAAACAATACTTGACGGCAAAGAAGACAGCATTATATGCAATGTCAAAAATAAAAAGAATACAGGCTATTTCATGCTTGTAGCACAAAAGAGGTAGTATTATGAAAGAAGAATTATTTGAGCTTAAACTGCAGGGATACTGCTGCAGTCAGATGGTTATGGAGATGGGACTTCGGGCTCTGGACAAGCAGAACGAGGACCTTATAGAAGCAATATCGGCGCTGTGCGGAGATATTGACTGTGAGAAGCCTTGCGGAGTGCTTACGGCGGCACAGTGTCTGCTGCATCTGGCAGATCCTAAGACCGGCCCCGAAAACGCCGCAGATCTTGAGGATTGGTTTGAAGATGCCTTCGGAGATAAAATCTGCAGTAATCTTATGGAAGGACAGCCGATCAATAAGGTCGAAAAATGCCCCGTTATAACCGAAGAAACTCTTAAATATGTATTTGAGATACTTGAGCTGGAGTGCTAGATGAGCAGAAAATGGCTGGATCTGTGGATAGCCCAAAAGCACAGGCTGGATATGAGCTCAAGAGCTGCGCTGGAAAAATATCAGAGAGAAAAGCTCAGAAAAACCGTAGAATATGCAGCAGGAAACAGCAGCTTCTACAGCAGGCTCTATAAGCAATGCGATACCGGTGATTTTGAAAGCCTGCCCTTTACGACTCCAGAGGATTTAAGAAACTTCGGTGAGGATATGGTATGCGTCAGAGCCTCGGAGGTTTCAAGAATTGTAACTCTTCAGACAAGCGGCACGACAGGCAGACCAAAACGCATATATTTTACCGCAGAGGATCAGGAACTGACCATTGACTATTTTGCAAACGGCATGCAGTTTATGGTAGGGAAAGGAGAAAGAGCGCTGATACTGTTTCCGCACACATCAGAGGGCTCGATAGGACTGCTTTTAAAAACAGCTCTCGAAAGAACAGATGTTGAGGTCAGCTTTGAGCCTAAGGGGCATATCGACTGCGCAATCGGAGCGCCCGAATATATTGCGGAGCTTTCCGAAGAAAGACCCGATATAAGAGCAGGCACAGTGCTGCTTTCCTCTGACTATGTATCAGAGAGTGTAAGGCAGAGAATTTTACGAAGCTGGGGCAGCCGGATTTTCGAGCATTACGGTATGACGGAAATGGGACTTGGCTGCGCTGTGTCCTGCGGACAGGGATCAGGCTATCATATCAGAGAAAACGATATATATATTGAAATAATAAACCCTGAAACCGGCAGACCCGTTTCAGACGGGCAGTGGGGAGAGATAGTATTTACAACACTTACCCGAAAGGCCATGCCTTTCATACGATACAGGACAGGTGACATATCCAGATGGATTACGGAGGAATGCGCCTGCGGAAGTGTTTTAAAGAGAATAGACAGAGTAAAAAACAGGAGGTAATTATGTCACAGAAAGTAATTTATCACGGCAGAGATATGCTGGAGCAGGGCGAAAGCTTTGTGATGTGCAAGATAATAAATTCAGAGGGTTCAACACCGAGAAAAAAAGGCGCGTGCATGCTGGTTAGGGAAGACGGCAGCACCATAGGTACCGTAGGCGGCGGCAAGATAGAGGCCGAAACTGAGGGACTTGCGGCAGAGGTGTTTAAGACAAAGGAAAAAAGCAGAGTGTTTCATTTCAGACTGGATACTTCAGAGCAGGGCATAGGAATGGCATGCGGCGGTGATGCCGATATTCTGATACAGTATGTGGATGCCGCTCATCCTGAAGCTTTTGAAGAGGAATTTGAACAGATTACCACAGCATACATTTTCGGCGCAGGACACGTTGCGCTTGAAGCAGAGAAGCTTTTGAGATATGTGAATTTCAGAACAGTTGTAATAGATGACAGAGAGGAGTATTCCAACAGAGAACGTTTCCCTGACGCATACGAGGTAAAGACCATCGACTCTTTCAAGAATTCCTTTGAGGGCCTTGATATTGATGAAAACAGCTATATAGTAATCGTTACAAGAGGTCATCTGGGCGACCTTGACGTTTTAAGAGATGCCCTCAGACTCCCTTGCGCTTATCTTGGAATGATAGGCTCCAGAAACAAAAACAAGGTTCTTTATGAAGCGCTCAAAAAAGAAGGCTTTGAAGAAAGCGAATTTGAAAAGGTATATTCACCAATAGGTCTTGAAATACACGCTGAAACTCCGGAGGAGATTGCAGTAAGCATTGCGGGAGAAATGATTAATGTCAGAGCAGGCTACGGTAAATAACAGAATAGGAGCCGTAATACTTGCGGCAGGCTATTCATCGAGAATGGGAAGCTTCAAACCCGGACTTCATATAGGCGGTAAGACAGTCATAGCAAGGCTTATCGCCTCTTTTTATGATGCAGGCATTAAGGATATAGTGGTTGTAAGCGGTCATAATCGGGAAACTCTGCAATCCCTCATAAGCGGGTTTGATGTAACCGAAAGCTATAACGAAAACTTTCCGGAGGGAATGTTCACATCAATACAGGCGGGAGTCAGAAAAACAGATGAAGCTTTAAAAGGCTTTTTTCTGATACCTGTCGACTGTCCTCTGATGGAAAAGGAAACGGTAGAGGCGCTTGTATCACAGATAAAGGATGACAGCTCCTTTGTGGTTCCCTGCTACAGAGGCAAAAAAGGGCACCCGCTGTATATTCCTGTGAAATACAGAGATGAAATACTGAGTCACGACGGTACTAATGGACTTAAAGGTGTAACCGACAAATATGATGACCTTATGATAAGAGTTGAAACCGGCAGAGAAAGCACTGTTTTAGATATGGATACCCTCGCAGCTTATGAAGAACTTAAAGCTTTCTATAATCGGGGTATGAAACCGGAAGCTCTTTCAGACCTTGCAAAAGGCAGAACATTCTACCTTATAAGGCACGGGCAGCCGCAGCAGCATAAGGACAAAATATTTCTGGGGCAGACAGATGTGCCCCTTAGCGAGACCGGCAGGAAGCAGGCAGAAGAGGCGAAAGCAAAGCTGCCGGTAAATATACACAGAATATATTCCAGTGACCTCAAAAGAGCAAGGGAAACGGCGCAGCTTATATGTGATGAGGTGACAGAGGTAAAGGGATTTCGTGAAATGAATCTGGGAAGCTGGGACGGCAGATACATAGAGGATATCAAACGGGAATTTCCGGAGCTGTACAAAAAAAGAGGGGAAAACCTGTTTTCATTCAAAACCGGCAACAAAGCCGAAAACTTCTATGACCTGCAGTACAGGGTTGTTAAAGCGCTGACGGATATTCTTAAAAAAGACGACAGTAAGGAAATATTCATAGTGGCTCACAGCGGCGTTATACGGTGTATTGAAAACAATCTCAAAGGCGGAAGCGTCGAGGATACATGGCAAAAACCCGAAACCGGCGGTGTGAGAGTTGTGAAAGTATAAAAAGCAAGAATATATTAAAAAGGACAGAGGAGCAAAGCGATAAACTGCAAATCTGTTCTTTTTTAGCGTGGAGGACAGGACAGCGGCTGAAAACAGGGCGTATATGAGAAAATATGAGGCCGGAAAGACAGCAAAATGGTGATTTTACTGAAAAATCTTAAATAAAGGCATAAATAAATTTGTTAAAAAGAGCAAATTAGTTTAATAAAAGTTGTTGAAAACCACAAATGATAGTGGTATAATAACAATGTAGTTAAGAAAAAATCAAAATAACCACAAGATGGTTAAGAGAAAAGAGGGATATTATGAGTAGAGCACTTGAGAGTATCAAAAAGACTTTTGAAGATTGTGCTGAGATGATTGATATGATCGTCGAAAAGGGTTTACTTAAATAATAACTACGTTAGAAACTACACTTTTAAATAAATATTAGAAAATATTTTTTTGGCAGAGGAATAAGCCCCCTCTGCCGTTTTTTTTAAAAACGAGCTTTTACGTGGCTGCTTCAGAAAACTTTTTCAGAGCGCAAATATATATTGGAACTGATAATACATATATGATATAATTAAGGGACACATAAAGTGTCCTTTTAAAATCAAGCAAAGGAGAACTACAATGGAACCTAAATACAAGCGGGTACTTTTGAAGATCAGCGGCGAAGCGCTGGCCGGAGCAGACAGGACAGGACTTAATGACGATATGCTGCAGACAGTGGCAGAGCAGGTCAAAGAGGTTCACGATCTGGGCGTTCAGGTTGCTATCGTTGTCGGAGGAGGCAACTTCTGGAGAGGCAGAACCAGCGCAAGCATGGACAGAGCCACAGCGGACTATATGGGTATGCTGGCAACTGTAATCAACGCTATGGCGCTTCAGGACGCATTTGAGAGAGTCGGCCTCAAGGCCAGAGTTCAGACTGCAATAGAGATGATTGAGATTGCAGAGCCGTATGTCAGAAGAAGAGCTATCAAAGAGCTTGAAGACGGCAATGTCGTAATCTTCGGAGCGGGCACAGGCAATCCGTTCTTTTCGACAGACACAGCGGCGGCGCTGAGAGCTGCCGAGATTGAGGCAGAGGTTATACTTCTTGCCAAAAAAGTCGATGCGGTTTATTCAGACGACCCTGAAACAAACCCTGATGCAGTTAAATTCGACAGACTTACACACAAGGAGGTCCTCGAAAAGGAACTCAAAGTTATGGACTCGACAGCAGCATCGCTTTGTATGGACAACAACATCAAAATCCACGTATTCGGCATTGCAGACAAAGGCAATGTACTCAAAGCGATATACGGAGAGAATATAGGAACACTTGTAGAATAACAGATATTTGGAGGTAAAATATGAGTGTAGACGTACAGAAAAACCTTGAAGAAAAAATAAGCAAGAGCATAGAAGTTTTAAAAGAGAAGTTAAACTCAGTCAGAGCCGGCAGAGCAAATCCTGCGCTGCTGGATCAGGTTCAGGCTGAATGCTACGGCAGCACAATGCCAATCAAAAACATAGCCAACATTTCAGCGCCTGACCCTAGAACAATCGCAGTAATACCTTTCGACCCGTCAACAGTCAAGGATATCGAAAAAGCGATAATGGCGGCCAACCTGGGTTTCAACCCGTCAAATGACGGCAAGACAATCAGACTGGTAATTCCGCCTCTTACAGAAGAGCGTCGTAAGGAAATCACAAAGACTGTAAAGAAGATGGGCGAAGAAGACAAGGTTGCAATAAGAAATCTCAGAAGAGAAGCAAACGAAGAGCTTAAGAAACAGGAAAAAGCAGGCGAGCTTACAGAAGATGATCTTAAAGCAGAGCTTGAAGATGTTCAGAAAAAAATAGACAAGGCTGTTAAGGACATCGACGAAATCGTAGCCAACAAAGAAAAAGAAATTATGGAAGTTTAATAAACCCGGTAGTGTGGCTCGTGCAAACGGCCACACTACTTATATGAGGTGGATATGCTTGACAAAACACGAATGCCCCGCCACGTCGCCGTTATAATGGACGGCAACGGCAGGTGGGCCAAACAGAAAAAACTGCCCAGATTTGCAGGGCACAACGCAGGTATGAAATCCATGAAAGAAATCGTGAGACGTTCCTCAGATCTTGGAATTGAGCATCTTACGGTATATGCTTTCTCCACAGAAAACTGGAAGCGTTCCGTGGAGGAGGTATCGGGGATTTTCAGACTGCTTGTAATATACATTGACAAAGATCTCAAAGAGCTTCATCAGAACAATGTCAGAATAAAGATTCTGGGGGACTATTCCAAAATTCCCGCAGACGCAAGGGCAAGACTTGAAAAAGCGCTGGAGCTTACAGCATCAAACACAGGGCTTCAGTTTAACATTGCCCTTAACTACGGCAGCAGAGAGGAAATTCTTCGCGCGGTTAAGGCTATTGCAGCAGGAGTGCAGGAGGGACTGACAGCGCCGGAGGACATAGATTACGATATGATTTCCTCGCAGCTTTATACAGGCATGTATGATATTCCGGATCCGGATGTTGTAATCAGGACCAGCGGAGAGGAAAGACTTTCAAACTTCATGCTGTGGCAGGCAGCCTACAGTGAATTTGTATTTTCAGATGTGCTGTGGCCTGACTTCACACCGGAGGACTACGAAAAATGTCTCGAGGAGTTTCAGGGAAGAGACAGACGTTTTGGAGGGAGATAATTATGAAAACGAGAATAATTGCAGGGCTGGCAATGCTGCCTCTGCTTTTGGTAATATATTTCGGCGGCTGGATTTTATGGGTATGCTGCCTTGCAATAGGAATAATGGCCATTTATGAATTTTACAGAGGCTTCAAGGCAATGGATATACACGCAAGTCTTCCTATAGGCATAGGCGGCGCAGTGCTTCTGTATATTATAAATCTGGTGGCGTGCGACGGACATCTCGGAGACGATTTGGACTATCACTGGTTTCTGGTATGGTTCTTTGCCTGCGTCATAGCATCGCTTCTCTATCTGTTCAAAATCGAGGAGCGAAAGCTGGAGGACGGACTGGTTACAATTATGGGACTTTTCTATGTGGTATTCTTCTCGTTCCACATCACGATGATAGACCAGCTCGCAGACTACAGAATACTCGTATGGCTTGTGTTTATCACAGCCTTTGGTACAGATATATTCGCATACTTTGCAGGAGTGACATTAGGCAAGCACAAGCTCTGCCCTAAGATAAGCCCTAAAAAAAGCATAGAAGGCTCCATAGGCGGCATGCTGGGAAGCGTGATACTCTGCCTTGTATTCAGCCTTATATTTGCAAAGGAGCTGATGCTTCACTGCATCATAATGGGTATTCTCGGCGGAGCGATCTCACAGTTCGGAGATCTGACGGCATCTATATTCAAAAGAAAAATGGGCATCAAGGACTACGGCAATCTGATACCGGGACACGGCGGTATTATGGACAGATTTGACAGCGTGCTTTTTACAGGCCCTATGGTTTACTACTACATAATTCTTGTTATCATGCAGGTATAGACAGATGAAAAAAATAGCGATACTGGGCTCTACAGGCTCCATCGGAACACAGGCCCTTGATATAATTGAGAGAAATCCTGATAAATTTAAGGCTGCAGCGCTTACATGCAGCAGCCGCATTGAAACAATACGGGGGCAGATTAAAAAATTCTCCCCCGAAATTGCGGCGGTAGGCAGGAAAGAGGACAGAGACAGACTTGCAGAGGAGTTTCCGGACACCGAAATAATGTACGGTCTCGAGGGCCTTATCGAGGCGGCCTCCTGCGACTGCGACATGGTATTAAACTCACTCCTTGGAATATCGGGACTTGTGCCTACATACTATGCAATTAAAAAAGGCACGGACATAGCTTTAGCCAACAAGGAAACCCTTGTAACCGGCGGTCAGCTCATAATGTCTATGGCCAAAGCGCAGGGAGTTAAAATCCTGCCCGTAGACAGCGAGCACAGCGCCATATTTCAGTGCCTGCAGGGAAATGACAATAACATAATCAAAAGAATACTGCTGACGGCCTCAGGCGGTCCGTTCAGAGGATATACAGCGCAGCAGCTCCAAAACGTTACACTGGAGCAGGCCTTAAACCACCCCAAATGGAATATGGGCAGCAAAATCACAATCGACTCGGCTACAATGATGAACAAGGGCTTTGAAGTCATTGAGGCCAAATGGCTCTTTGACGTTTCACCGGAGCAGATACAGGTGCTGGTGCACCCTCAGAGCATAGTTCATTCCATGGTGGAATTTGAGGACACCTCGGTTCTGGCGCAGCTTGGACTTCCCGATATGAGAGTGCCTATAGGCTATGCGTTTTCGTATCCGGACAGACTGGAATACGATTTCCCGCGCCTCGATCTGTTTGAAGCAGGGCAGCTTACCTTTGAAAAGCCGGATATGGAGGTATTCAAATGTATCGGCTTTGCCTATGATGCAATCAGAGAGGGCGGCAGCTATCCCGTAGTGCTCAACGGAGCCAACGAGGTTTTAGTCAGGCTGTTTTTAGAAAACAGAATTAAATTTACGGACATACAAAATACACTGGAGGAAGTGCTTAATCATCACAATCCGGAGTATAATATAGATTTAGAAGGCATATTAGAGGCTGACAGAGCGGCAAGAAATGCCGTAATAAATATTTTACAGGGGTAATGAAATGACAGTAATTTATGCAATAGTAATATTTCTGCTGCTTATATTTATCCACGAGTTCGGACACTTTATAGCGGCGAAGCTTTGCAACGTCAAGGTAAACGAATTTGCCTTGGGAATGGGACCTGCAATATTCAAAAAGCAGGGAAAGGAAACTCTATACGCTCTGCGCATAATCCCCATAGGTGGTTACTGCGCAATGGAGGGCGAGGACGAGGACTCGGAAGATGAGCGCGCGCTGAACAAAAAGAACGGCTGGCAGAAATTCTTCGTGTTTGTCGCCGGAGCCACAATGAATGCAGTTCTCGCGCTGGTCATAATGATAATCATAGCATTTGTATCAGGCACTGCCACCAACACCGTCGGAGGAGTCACAGAGGGACTTCCTGCGGAGGCAGCAGGTCTTAAACCGGGAGACACCATAGTGGCAATAGACGATGAGCCTATGAAAGACTGGCAGCAGATAATATCGACTATTTCCGAAACAGAAAAGGACGAGATAACTCTTACGGTAGACAGAGAGGGCGTCACAGAGGATATACCTGTAGCCGTATACTACGACAAGCAGGAAAAGCGCAACAAGCTGGGAATAACCACGCAGGTTATTCATAATCCTGCAAAAGCGGTGGTAAACGGAGCCAAGGGCACATGGTCTATGGGAGTTACCATGATTAAAGTCATAGGGCAGCTTTTTACGGGGGATGTGGCTGTCAAGGAGCTTTCGGGACCTGTGGGTATTGTAACCATTGTAAACGAAACCTCCAAAATGGGCTTTATCTATGTTGCATATCTTACGGCGCTGATATCGCTTAACCTCGCTATAATGAACCTGCTGCCGTTTCCTGCCCTTGACGGAGGCAGAGTGCTCTTCCTGATTATAAGGAAGATAACAGGCAAACGCGTTACAGACGAGATGGAGGGCAAATTCCATTTTGCAGGACTGATATTACTGTTTGCGCTGATGATATATGTAACCTTTAATGATATAGGAAGGATAATATCCTGATGAAAAACCAAGTAATCTGCGGGGGCGTTGCAATAGGCGGAAACGCCCCTGTTTCGATACAGTCGATGACAAATACCAAAACCGCAGATGTAGGGGCAACTGTTGAGCAGTGCCGCAGGCTTGAAGAGGCGGGCTGCGACATAGTACGAATTACCGTCAATACCAGAGAGGCGGCAGAGGGCTTTGCCGAAATCAGAAAAAAAGTTCAGATGCCTCTGGTTGCGGATATACATTTTGATTATACACTTGCCCTTGCAGCCATAAATGCAGGTGCGGATAAGATAAGGATAAATCCCGGAAATATAGGGGATACGGACAGAGTAAGACAGGTGGCAGATGCTGCCCGCAGCGCCGGTATTCCCATCAGAGTAGGCGTAAACTCAGGCTCTCTCGAAAAAGAAATACTTGCAAAATACGGCGGAGTATGCGCCGAGGGACTTGCGGAGAGCGCCCTTAAAAATGCCAAAATTCTGGAGCAGCTTGGATTTAATGATATTGTTTTATCCCTCAAGGCTTCCGATGTTAAGATGAACAACGAGGCTTACCGCATTGCAGACAGGAGGTCTGCTTATCCCCTGCATATAGGTGTGACGGAGGCGGGAACTGTAAACAGCGGAATTATCAAATCCTCAATAGGAATAGGCTCGCTGCTGCTTGACGGCATAGGCGACACCATGAGGGTCTCCCTTACGGCAGACCCCGTTCGGGAGGTTGCAGCGGCAAAGGAAATCCTCAAGGCACTGGATTTAAGAGAGGGAGCAATCGACATCAGGTCGTGCCCCACCTGCGGCAGGACTGAGGTTGACCTCGAAAGGATAGCGACCGAAATAGAAACAAGACTGTCCGGTCTTGAAAAAAGCAGAGCCGGCAGAGGCAGGCTCAAGGTGGCGGTTATGGGCTGCGCCGTAAACGGTCCGGGAGAGGCAAGAGAGGCAGATATAGGAGTTGCCTGCGGCAGAGGCGAGGGCCTCATATTCCGCAGAGGCGAGATAATCAAAAAAGTTAAAGAAAGCGAAATAGTCGAAGAAACAGCAAGGATGGTTATGGAATATGAAAACATATAGAGCATCACATATGATAAAAATGGACGATTTAAATCACCACAAAAACCTGTATGCCGGCAGAGGCATAGAGTGGATGGTGGAGGCATCGTTTATTGCAGCGGCAGCCGAAACAGGCGACAGACACGGACTGCTGTTCAAAAACTGTCACAAATTCGAATTCAACAAATCAGTTGAGCCGGGTGAGATAATAAGCTACTGCAGCACGCTGGTAAGATGCGGCAGGACAAGTATTACAATTCACGTGGACCTTATCTCAGAGGAAACAGGTGAAATCAAAGCGACAGGATATACTACATTTGTAACCGTTGTGGCAAACACTCACGACAAGAGAGTTCACGGAATAGTTTTAGATGATACAGACAACAAAGAAGAACTTGAATGGAGAGCCGAAGCTGACAGCTTCTTCGGCAGATAGCGCAGAATATGAAAAACCTTATTGAAAACAGCATCAGCTGGGAGCGGTTGGGCAGACACCCCAAAAGTGAATACGGATTTTCAATAGAGAGAGCCGTTATGTCTAAGGAAACAGGAATACTGACCATAGACATAAGGGCTAATTTCGTTATGCCTTACGAAGATGTGCTCAAAATCAGAGCCATAGTCAAAAGCGAGGTGCCGGCATTAAAAGATGTGAAGCTTGAATTTGTCTATGACGATGTGATACAGACAGATGAAGAAATCATAAGGCATTTCATAGAGCATATGATAGCCATAGTAAACGGCAAATATCACGGCATGACCAAAACCATAGTTACCGATGAATTCGAGCTGACAGGCGACATACTTAATATATTTGCAGTGGGACAGACCATGTGCGAGCAGCTCAACAGGGAGCTTGGACATACCTTTGAGCAGCTTCTTTCAGATAATTTCGGTATAAACTGCTCCGTATCGTTTCTCAATCATCAGGAGCGATACGAGGAGAGCGTAAACGACATATGCTGCATAGAGGCAGAGGCTGTCAAAAAAGCTATGGAGGCTCCTCCAAGACCTAAAAAAGCAGCTTCGGAAAAACCGGCCTACGGCGGCGGAGGCGGTGGCTTCAGAAGAAGGTCAAAGGAGAAAGACGTCGTAGAGGGCAACAAGATTATGGGCAGACGCATTAATTCAGAGGCAATGCCTATGCTTGAGGTTACTCAGGAGAGCGGAGAGGTTACAGTGGAGGGCATTGTTTTCAAGCTTTCCGACAGAACTATCAGAGAAGGCCTAAAGCTTGTAACCATACTGGTTACCGACAAGAGGACCACCATGTGCGTCAAATGCTTTGTGTCTGACGAAAAAGCGGCGGAGCTTGCAGAGCATTTAAGCCCCGGTACCTTTGCCAAAATCAGAGGTATGGCGGAATGGGATACATACGACAACGTCCTTATAGTTAAAGCCAGAGACATAGAAAAAGGTGAAATAAAAGAAAGGAAAGACACCTCAGAGGACGGCAGGCGCGTGGAGCTTCATCTTCACACCAAAATGAGTTCTATGGACGGTCTTAATGATGCCAAAGAGGTTGTGAAACAGGCTATCAAGTGGGGACACCCTGCAATAGCCATAACAGACCACGGCGTAGTCCAGTCATTCCCCGACGCAGCCTCGGCGGCAGGTGACAAAATCAAAGTCATATACGGAATGGAGGGCTACCTGCTGGACGATGCCGGCCTTATAGATGAGGAGGGCAATATAGATTACAAGGCGAGAGGTACATATCATATAATTCTTCTTGCCAGAACCCAGGAGGGTCTAAAGAATATATACAAGCTGGTATCCCTTTCACATCTCGACTATTTTTACAGACGGCCGAGAATACCAAGATCAGTGCTTGAGAAGCACAGAGAGGGAATCATCATAGGAGCAGCCTGCGAGGCAGGCGAGGTTTACTGCGGTTTCAAGCAGGGCAAATCAGATGATGAAATCAGAGAAATAGCAAAGTTCTATGATTATCTTGAAATCCAGCCTCTCATAAACAACAGATATCTGGTTGAAGATGTCAAAATCTTTCCGGATAATGAAGCCCTCAGAGATGTCAACCGGCGCATTGTAGCCATAGCGGACAGTCTCGGCAAAATGGTGTGTGCAACCACAGACTCGCACTATACAAATCCCGAGGACGCCATATACAGAAATATACTGTTTGCAGGGCAGGGCTACAAAGATGCCGAAAGCGGCGAGGGTCTGTACTTCAGAACTACAGACGAGATGCTGGAGGAGTTTTCATATCTTGGAGAGGGCAGGGCAAGAGAGGTCGTTATAACCAACACAAATGCCATAGCAGACAGCATAGACGACGGAATACTGCCTGTACCTAAAGGCAAATTCCCGCCGCATATAGACGGAGCGGAGGAAACTCTGCGCAAGGCTTGCGCCGAGAAGCTCCATGAGATTTACGGGGATAATGTAGATCCTAAAATACAGGAAAGACTCGACAAAGAGCTTAATTCAATAATAGGTAACGGATATGCCGTAATGTATGTGTCTGCGCAGATGCTTGTAAACAAGTCCCTGTCAGACGGATACCTTGTAGGCTCACGAGGCTCGGTAGGGTCATCATTTGCGGCAACTATGGCGGGTATTACAGAAGTAAACCCTCTGCCTCCTCATTACGTATGCCCGAAGTGCAAATATCTTGAATGGGGAGACAACGCCGAGTACGACTGCGGAGTTGATATGCCCGAAAAGTCCTGCCCGAAGTGCGGCGCCAAAATGGATCAGCTGGGATTTACCATTCCGTTTGAAACATTCCTTGGATTTGAGGGCGACAAGGAGCCTGATATAGACCTTAACTTTGCAGGGGAATATCAGGGAACGGCGCATAAATTCGTAGGAGATATATTCGGTGAAAAAAATGTATTTAAAGCAGGTACGGTAGGTACTGTAGCCGAAAAAACAGCCTTTGGCTTTGTAAAGAAGTTTTACGATGAAAGAGAAATAGACGTAAGCAAGTTTGAGGTCGAAAGACTTGCCGCAAACTGCACAGGCGTTAAGAGAACCACAGGTCAGCACCCGGGAGGAATAATAATTGTTCCCGATGATCACGAGATTTACGAGTTCTGCCCTGTACAGCACCCGGCAAACGATACGACTACAGATATAATTACGACGCATTTTGACTACCACAAGATAGACCAGAACCTGCTGAAGCTTGATATACTCGGACACGATGTGCCGTCAATGATAAGGCATCTGCAGGATATGACAGGAGTAGACCCGCTCAAGGTACAGCTCAAAGACGAGAAAGTAAACAGTATATTCTTAAACTGCGATGCCCTTGACATCAGGGACCCGGACTACAGATTTGTCCACGGCAGCTTCGGAATACCTGAATTCGGAACTAAATTCACAAGGCAGATGCTCGATGACACCCAGCCGTCAAGATTTGGTGATCTGGTACGAATTTCAGGCTTCTCCCACGGTACAGACGTATGGATAAACAATGCGCAGGAATTTATTAAAAACGGCGATACGACTATCAAAGACGCCATTTCAACCCGAGACGACATTATGAACTACCTGATACTAAAGGGTCTGCCTAATAAAGAGGCGTTCAATATAATGGAAAAGGTAAGAAAGGGCAAGGGCGTTACAGAGGAGCGTGTGCAGCTTATGAAGGATAACAATGTGCCGGACTGGTATATAGAGTCCTGCCGGCGTATCAAGTACATGTTCCCGAGAGCACATGCAGTTGCCTATGTTATGATGTCCTACAGAATTGCGTGGTTTAAAGTGTACTATCCGGTGCCGTTTTATGCGGCATACTTTACCACCAAGGTTGCGGATTTCAATTCAGAGGTTATACTCAAAGGATCGGGAGCAATTCTTGCGAGGATAGACGAAATTCTTGCCAAGGGCAAAAATGCGACCAAAAAAGAAGAGGACGAAATGACTGTGCTTGAGGTGGCGTATGAGATGTACAGCAGAGGCTATGAGTTTGAGCCTATAAATTTCGGAGTGTCAGACGGTACTAAGTTCTATGAGCACGAGGGCAGAGTGCTGCTGCCGTTTATGGCAGTTTCGGGTATAGGTGAAACTGCAGCCAAGGCCCTTGCTGACGAGTGCAGGATAAGACCTTTTGAAACTATAGAGGAGCTTAAGAGCAGAACCAGAATTTCAAACTCGAATATCGAAAGCCTCAAAGACATGGGAGTGCTTGAGGGTATGCCTGAAACAGATCAGCTCAGTATGTTCTGACTGAAGCTAAGCGTGAAATCAGAGATGAAATAAATATATATTTTGTTCAAAGAAAACCGGGATATATCAGGGAGGCTTAGTATGTACAAAATAGAAAGAACCATAGGAAACAGCCACATAGGCGCAGACGGAAATATCAAAATAAGCGCGGTAGTCGATCTGTTTCAGGACTGCTGCGGATTTCAGCTTGACTGCTGCCCGGTGACACAGGAGTTCTACAGAAGATGCAATGCGGTGACGTTTCTTCTTTTCAGGCAGCTTGACTTTATCAGAGATGTCAGATACGGACAGAAGGTTACAATCAGTACAGAAGTGTTTCAGATGAAGGGTACATACGGTATGCGAAACACCCTGATGTACGATGAGGACGGACAGCTCCTTATAGCCTGTTACGGAGGCGGCGCCACAGTAAACAGAACTACGGGCAAACCCGAGGCAATACCAAAGGATCTGCTTGCCGTATATCCGCTGGGTCAGAAATACGAGGGGATGGAGTATCTTCCGAGAAAAATATCACTGCCCAAAGACCCTGAGCCTGAAATATTTGATGAAATACCTGTTCACAGATACCATCTAGACGTCAACAGGCATATGAACAATGCCAGATATCTTGACGTGGCGGAGGACTACCTGCCGGAAGGCTTCAGAGCCTCAAGATGCAGGATTGCGTACAAGCACCCGGCAAAATACGGCGATATTATTGTTCCGGTGAGATATATGCCTGACAGCGGGAGAATAATCATATCGCTTCAGGACAGAGAATGCGAACCATATGTGAACATAGAGTACAGGGAAAGGAAGTAAAAGCATAAGCAAATTATGTTTTGGCCTTGTATAAATTTCCTGTATACAGGTAATAATAAAGGCAAAAAGCGAAAGGAGATATGTATGAGAAACATATTAAAAAGGGCTTTTGCCTTTTGTCTTGTTATGGCGCTTGTTTCAGTGATGACTGCCTGCGGAGACAACGATGAAAACAAAGGAGATACGGGGGCCTCAGGTGTTGACAGCATCGTAATTACAGGGTCTTCCTCTGCGGCAGGACTTGTCAAGGCGCTGGGCAATGACTTCAAAGAGGAATACAAGGATAAATATCCGGATCTGAAATTTCAGATTACAGAAGAGGACTCGGGAAGCGCGATTGATGCAGTACGCTCAGGCAGGGCGGATATCGGTATAATATCAAGAGCCGTTACAGACGAGGAAAAATCACTGGTTGATGACGTTGAGGTTTTTGCTATGGACGGCATTGCCGTTATTGCCAATAAAAACTGCAATATAGAGAACCTTACGGTTTCACAGGCAAAAAAGATTTTTTCCGGTCAGATTATAAACTGGAGCGATGTGGGCGGTGAAAACGCTGAAATCAATGTCTACAGCAGAGAGGAGTCCTCAGGCACCAGAAATGAATTTCTGAACCTGCTGGGACTTAACTCGATATTTGACACCACTAAAGAAAAAAAGCTTACGGACAGAGCCACCGTATACAACTCGTCGGACGAGGTCAGAAAAGCTGTTGCAGGAGACAAAAATGGCATAGGCTATATTTCAATGATGGCGCTTGACAAGACGGTAAAGGATATTGCGGTAGATGATGTCAAAATCAACGCCGAAAATGTCGGAGCCGAAAACTACAAGCTGGTAAGAAACTTCTCGTTTCTGATTGCCGACAAGGAGTCAGAGGCGGCAGATGATTTCATAGACTGGGTACTAAGCGCCAAAGGACAGCAGGCGGTAAAGGCTGCAGGTTATGTGCCGATAAAATAGGATAAAGGCAATAAGGAGATAGTATTAAAACGGCGGGAGAGGCTGCAACTTTTGTTTAAGTTGCGCTCCTGCCCTTTTCTTTTTGGGGGTTTTGCTGTATACTTCATAGTAGGTAAATGGCAGTTTTTCTTAAACTACATATAATGAACACAATTAGAGTGTACAATGATTTGTACGAGGAGGTATCAATCTAAAAAAATGGAAAGTCATATAATAGCCTATAGTATAGCGATAATAATTCTTATTATGTTTTCGGCATATTTTTCGGCAACAGAAACAGCGTTTACGTCTGTAAACCGCATCAGGATTAAAAACCTTGCAGGAAACGGTGACAAACGGGCAAGGCGCGTGCTGGAGCTTACAGACAAATACGACAGCCTGCTGTCAACAATACTTATCGGAAACAATATCGTAAATATACTTATAACGGTTATAGCCACTCTGCTGTTTGTTGAGCTTTACGGTTCGCTGGGACCTACTATAGCGACAATTGTCACTACGGTTCTTATCCTTATTTTCGGTGAGATAACACCCAAGAGTCTTGCCAAGGAAATCCCCGAAAAGACCTCAATGGGCTTCGGCGGCAGCATCAGACTTGTTATGATGATTTTCACCCCTCTTAACTTCCTGTTTGGCGCATGGAAAAAGCTTGTCGGCAAGGTTTTCAAAATGGACGCGGAACAGGGAATTACCGAGGAGGAGCTGCTTACAATGGTTGAAGAGGCCGAAACAGAGGGCGGTCTTGACGAGGAGCGAAGTGAGCTTATTCAGAATGCCATAGAGTTTAACGGGCTTGAGGCGTGGGATATACTCACTCCGAGAGTAGATGTTGCAGCCATCGAGGTTGACACCTGCAAGGACGATATACTCAAGCTTTTCAGAGATACGGGATTTTCAAGAATTCCGGTATATGATGATGATATAGATAATATATTAGGTGTGCTAAATCAGAAAGATTTCCACAACTATATATATGGAACAAGCGCAGATATCAGAGAATATGTGGCGCCGGTGGTATTCATTCCGGAAACTATGAAGCTTCCGGTTATTCTCAAAAAAATGCAGACTACCAAGACCCACATGGCTGTAGTAATAGACGAGTACGGCGGACTTGCCGGAATAGTTACTCTTGAGGATATATTAGAGGAACTGGTCGGTGAGATATATGACGAGCACGATACCGTTATTTCTCAGGAAATAATGCCGCTTTATGATGGCAGCTACAGAGTCAAGGGCAGCGCTAATGTTGAGAAGCTCTTTGACTTTTTCGATGTTGATGATTATATAGACCCTGTTACGGTTAACGGCTGGGTAGTGCTGGAGCTTGACAAGCTCCCTGAAACAGGCGACTGTTTTGAATACAGAAGTGAGGAGAAGCTGTTCAAGGTCAGAGTTACCAAGGCAGATGAAAGAAAAGCTCTGGAGATAAATCTGAAGGTTGAGCCTTTAGAGAAAACAGAGGACTGATATACAAAGAAAGGAAACTAGACGATTATGGGATTTATGGAGAAGATCTTCGGAGATCTTAACGAAAAAGAAGTTAAGCGCATAGGCAAGATAGTTGACAAGGTAGAGGCCTTAGACGAGCAGATGCAGGCGCTTTCGGACGAGGAGCTGAGAGGCAAGACTGCTGAATTCAGACAGAGAATTGCAGAGGGTGAAACCTTAGACGACCTGCTTCCGGAAGCATTTGCGGTATGCAGAGAGGGCGCATGGAGAAGCCTTGGAATGAAGCATTTCAGAGTTCAGCTTATAGGCGGTGTTGTATTGCACGAGGGCAGAATTTCAGAAATGAAAACCGGTGAAGGTAAGACTCTGGTTGCAACACTTGCGGCGTACTTAA
Organism: uncultured Clostridia bacterium; assembly: GCA_934256595.1. Classification (GTDB taxonomy): domain Bacteria; phylum Bacillota; class Clostridia; order Peptostreptococcales; family Anaerovoracaceae; genus UMGS973. The sequence continues at coordinate 6,827 of CAKQOW010000026.1, read as the reverse complement.
ACGCGCTTGACGGCAAGGGCGTGCATGTTGTAACAGTAAACGACTACCTTGCAAAGCGTGATATGGAATGGATGGGCAAGCTTTACACATTCCTCGGCATGAGCGTAGGCTGCGTTATCCACGGTATTACACAGAAGCAGAGAAAAGACGCCTATATGGCCGACATAACATACGGAACCAACAACGAATTCGGTTTCGATTATCTTCGTGACAATATGGTTATATACAAAGAGGAAATGATGCAGAGACCTCTTAACTACGCCATTATAGACGAAGTTGACTCCATACTTATAGATGAAGCCAGAACCCCGCTGATTATATCAGGACAGGGCTCCAAATCAACAGATATGTATGCGGTGGCTGACAGATTTGCCAAGACCCTGGTAAACGAAACGGACTTCACAATAGAAGAGAAAGACAAGACTGTTGCCCTTACAGAAACAGGTGTTGCCAAATGCGAAAACTACTTCAAGCTTGACAACTTCTCAGACCCTGAAAATATGGAAATAAACCACCATGTCAATGCGGCGCTGAGAGCAAGAAACCTGATGCACAGGGACATAGACTATATCGTTAAGGACGGTGAAATTGTAATCGTAGATGAATTTACAGGCCGTCTGATGTTCGGAAGAAGATACAGCAACGGACTTCATCAGGCTATAGAAGCCAAGGAAGGTCTGCTGGTTCGTTCAGAGTCAAAGACTCTTGCAACAATAACAATTCAGAATTACTTCAGAATGTATCAGAAGCTGGCGGGTATGACCGGTACAGCCAAAACAGAGGAAGAGGAATTCAGAGAAATATACAATATGGACGTAGTTATAATTCCTACAAACAAGCCGATTATCCGTAATGATATGGACGATGCAATATACGGTACGGAGGCAGGCAAAATCCATGCCATAGTGGACAGGATTGCAGAGGTTCACGCTACGGGTCAGCCTGTACTTGTAGGTACTATATCCATCGAAAAATCAGAGCTTATCTCAAAGCTGCTCAAAAAAAGAGGCATTAAGCACAACGTGCTGAACGCAAAGCAGCATGACAAGGAAGCTGAGATAGTAGCAGAAGCCGGAAGATATGATATGGTTACAATAGCAACCAATATGGCCGGCAGAGGTACAGATATTATCCTTGGCGGAAACCCTGAGTTTGAAGCCAAGAGAGAAATGGCAAAGAGAGGCTATGACAGTGAAACCATTGCTTTTGCCACAAGCTTTGTAACAACCGACGATCCTGAGCTTCTGGAGGCAAGGAAACTTTTCCATGAGCTTCACGAGGACTTCAAGGAACAGCGTAAGGCAGAGCAGGAAAAGGTAAGAGAGTTGGGCGGACTGTGCATTATAGGTACAGAGCGTCATGAGTCAAGACGTATAGACAATCAGCTGCGAGGCCGTTCCGGACGTCAGGGTGACCCGGGCTGCACACAGTTCTTTATCTCACTTGAAGACGACCTGATGAGACTGTTTGGCGGCGAAAGAGCCAAGGCTATAGTAGACAGAATGGGTGTTGGAGAGGACGAGGCTATCGAATCCGGTATGCTTACAAGATCCATTGAAAACGCGCAGAAAAAAGTCGAGGGCAAGAACTTCGGCATAAGAAAATATGTACTCCAGTACGACAACGTTATGAACAAGCAGCGTGAAATCATCTACGGTGAGCGTCACAAGGTACTGCTGGGAGAAAACCTCAAGGGATATATCAGAAATATGACAGAGGAGCTTGTATGCGGAGTTATAGACCCTGTAGTTATAGCTTCAAAACATCCGGGCGACTGGGATATTGATGAAATGAACAGAGGCCTCAAGAGAATCTGCGACAGATATGTGCCTGTGGAGTTTACAGAAGAAGAACAGTATTCTCTTACAGAGGAAGAACTCAAAGAGCAGGTTATGGCTCAGTTCGATAAGCTTTACGAGGAAAAAGAAGCTGAAATCGGCGAAGAAAAGATGCGTGAGCTGGAAAGAATGATACTCATAAGAGTTGTTGACAATCAGTGGATGGATCACATAGACGCTATGGATCAGCTTCGTACAGGTATCGGCCTCAGAGGACTCGGACAGCAGGACCCTGCCGCAGCATATGCGCAGGAGGGCTTTGCAATGTTTGAGATGATGATCGGAGATATCAAGGAGCAGACAGTTAAGTTCTGCTACAATGTAACCGAGCAGACAAGAACCGAAAGAAAGAATGTCATCGGCGCAGGCAAAGAAAGCAAAGCGGAATTTGACGGCTCGGCGCCTGCCAAGGCTGCAGCTCCGGATATGCCGCAGCAGACTGCAGTGCCTGACAGAAATCAGGGCAAGAAGCCTCAGACCTACAGAAGAACAGAAGAAAAGGTCGGAAGAAATGACCCTTGTCCTTGCGGATCGGGAAAGAAATACAAGAACTGCTGTATGAACAAGCAGGAACAATAAGAGGAGAAAATACAATGCTGGAATTAGAACAGATAAAACAGAATCTGCCTAAACTGTCCGAAAAACTGGGAGAGGTCGGTGACTCTCTTTGACCCGGCAGGACTAAAAGAAAGACTTGACGAACTTAACTTTATAGCAGAAAAACCGGATTTCTGGAGTGATCGGAGCGCAGCGCAGAAGCTGCTCAGAGAACAGAAAACTCTCGAGAAAAAACTCTCGTCATATCAGAAGCTGGTATCGGGCATAGAAGATATTGAGCTTACAATAGAACTGGCGGAGTCAGAGGACGATGCGGAGCTTGCCGCATCGGTTATTTCTGATTATGACAGTCTTGAGGCTGAGATTGAAAGCCTCAGACTTGAGCTTCTGCTAAACGGTAAATACGACAGAAACAACGCGATACTTTCAATTCATGCAGGGACAGGCGGAGTTGATGCGATGGACTGGGCGGAAATGCTGCTCCGTATGTATACCAGATGGTGTGACAAAAAGGGATACAAGGTAAGGCTGATAGATTTGCAGGACGATACCGAGGCAGGTATCAAATCTGCAACGCTGATTGCAGAGGGAGAGAACGCCTACGGCTATCTCAAAAACGAGCAGGGAGTTCACAGGCTTGTCAGAATATCGCCTTTCAACGCTGCAGGCAAAAGACAGACCTCGTTTGCTTCACTTGAGGTAATGCCTGAAATAGACGATGACATCAATATTGAAATTGATCCTGAGGATATCAGAGTTGATACCTACAGATCAAGCGGCGCGGGAGGTCAGCATGTAAACACTACCGACTCGGCTATCAGAATTACGCATCTGCCTACAAACATTGTGGTCACATGCCAGAATGAGAGAAGCCAGATACAAAACAGGGAAACAGCTATGAAAATTCTCAAATCCAAGCTGATAGAGCTGGCAGAGGAGCAGCAGAAAGAGGACCTCAAGGAGCTTAAGGGCGACTTCTCTATGATAACGTGGGGAGCGCAGATACGCTCATATGTTTTTCAGCCCTACACTATGGTCAAGGACCACAGGACAGGAGCTGAAACCGCCAATGTTGATGCGGTAATGGATGGAGATTTAGACTACTTTATAAATGAAAAGCTCAAACAGAGCAATTAAACGAAACGAACGGGCTGCATAGGTGTTGACTTATGCGGCTCTTTATCAATAGTGAGGAGAGGAAGATATGAAAACAATAGGATTTATAGGTGTCGGTATTATGGGCAAATCAATGGTGCGCAATCTGATGAAGGCAGGCTTTGAGGTGCGCATTTATGCAAGAAACAAAGAAAAAGTCAAAGACGTTATTGCAGAGGGCGCTAAGTTCTTTGAAACCATAAGAGAATGTGTTGCGGGCTGTGAAGCTGTAATTACAATAGTAGGCTATCCTGCAGATGTTGAAGATGTGTATTTTGGTAAAGGGAAGATAATCGACTCGGCAGAGAAAGGCGCCTACCTTATAGATATGACAACCACAAGCCCGCAGCTCGACATGAGAATTTCGGAGACAGCTTCTCCTTTGGGATTTCATGTGCTTGACGCGCCTGTTACAGGCGGTGACAGAGGAGCAAAGGCGGGAACCCTATCAATTCTTGTCGGCGGAGAGCGTGAGGACTGCGAGGCGTGCATGGATATATTCAGGGCTATGGGCAGCAATATAACGTATTACGGACCGTCAGGTTCCGGGCAGCATGCAAAGCTTGCAAACCAGATAATGCAGGCATCAATAATGTCAGGAGTATGCGAGGCTCTTGCCTATGTCAGAGAACAGGGGCTTGATCCCGAAGTGTTTATGAACGGCGCAGCATCGGGAGCAGGTCAGAACGCGCTGCTTGAGTCTTACGGAGAGAGAATATGCAAAGGTGATTTGGAGCCGGGCTTCTTTGTAGACTTTTTTATAAAGGATATGAAGCTGGCATATGACTCGGCAAAGCTGGGAGGTCTTGAGCTTGATGTGCTGGGCAGGGTGATTGAGAATTATCAGAAGCTGTCAAATGAGGGACTTGGCAGAGCGGGCATGCAGGCGCTGATTAAGCATTATGAAAAATAAATGGTTGATTACAGCAGGTTTACTCTGTAAAATAGAGAGAGCAAAAACGAAAGGACCATTAACAGTATGAATATAATTGAGAGGCTGGCGGCAGAGTTTAAACTCAAAGCATCACAGGTTGAAAAAACCGTACAACTTATAGACGAGGGCAACACAATTCCGTTTATTGCAAGATACCGTAAGGAAGCAACAGGCGGACTTTCCGATGATATACTGAGAGAGCTTGATACAAGACTTGCATATCTCAGAGGACTTGAGGAGCGTAAGGAGGAGGTAATCCGCCTTATAGACGAGCAGGGTAAACTCACCGATGAACTCAAAGAGGAAATCCTGAAGGCAGAGGTGCTGCAGAGAGTTGAGGACCTGTACAAGCCTTTCAAACAGAAAAAAGCAACCAGAGCCTCCAAGGCCAAAGAAAAAGGCTTAGAGCCTCTTGCTATGATTTTCTGGAAACAGGAACAGGAAACCGGCAGCGTTGAGGAGCTTGCCGCGGAGTTTGTTAATGAGGAAAAGGGCGTAGAGTCAGAGGACAAGGTCATTGCAGGAGCATGTGACATCATAGCTGAAATGATTTCAGACGATCCGGAAATCACAGCGGCAGTAAGACAGTATACTTTCTCGTCAGCCGTTATCGCTTCGACTGCGACAGACCCTGAGGAAAAATCAGTATATGAAACATACTACGAATACAGCGAAGCCGTATCCAAAATACCAAACCACAGAGTCCTTGCAATAAACAGAGGCGAAAAGGAAGAAAAGCTCAAGGTCAAAGTAGAGCTTGATGTGGACAAGGTTCTCAAAATGATAAGGGATATGGTTGTAACCAATGAAAACAGTATCTTTACCGAGCTTCTGGAAACAACCATAGCAGATGCCTATAAACGCCTTATAGCTCCGTCTGTTGAAAGAGAAGCAAGAAATATGCTTACAGAAAGAGCCGAGGAGGAGGCTGTAAAGGTCTTTGCAAAGAACACAGAAAAGCTGCTTATGGTGCCGCCTGTAAACGGAGCAAGAATTATAGCCATAGACCCGGGCTACAGAACAGGCTGCAAGGTTGCGGTACTCAATCAGACCGGCAAGCTTCTGGCTTATACGACTATCTATCCTACACAGCCTAAAAACGATGTGAAGGGGACAGAAGCTGTGCTTGCCAGGCTGATAGAAAAATACAAAATAAATGTGATTGTAATAGGAAACGGTACTGCTTCAAGGGAAACTGAAGAGGTGGTTGCAGAGTTCCTCAGGAAAAACAATTATGATATTCAGTACACTATTGTAAATGAAGCAGGCGCGTCAGTATACTCGGCATCTAAGCTTGCTGCAGAGGAATACCCTGACCTTGATGTAACCACAAGAGGCGCTATGTCGCTGGGCAGAAGACTGCAGGACCCTCTTGCAGAGCTTGTAAAAATATCGCCCAAGCACATAGGAGTGGGGCAGTATCAGCACGATATAAATCAGGGAATGCTTGAAACTGCTCTCGGAAATGTTGTAGAGGACTGCGTAAACAGAGTAGGTGTTGACCTGAATACTGCTTCACCGTCACTGCTTTCATATATTGCAGGCATCAATATGGGTATTGCAAAGAATATCGTTGCCTACAGAGAAGAAAACGGAGCATTTACAGACAGAAAACAGCTTCTCAAGGTTTCAAAGCTGGGGCCTAAGGCGTTTACTCAGTGCGCAGGCTTTTGCAGAATTTCAAAGGGGGATAACCCTCTTGATGCAACCTCGGTACACCCTGAGTCGTATGAGGCGGCAGAGGCTATGCTGGATAAGCTTCACATAGACAAGGAAGAGATATCAAAGGGCGGAGCCAAGGATATAGAGGAGAGAATATGCGCTGCATATCCCGCTGTGACAGGCAGAGCGAAAGGCTTTGACGCGCTCAAGAACCTAAATGCCGGACTTGGCAGGAGCATAGAAAAACTGGCCGAGGATATAGGAATAGGAACACCGACTCTCAAGGATATCATTGATGAAATCAAAAAACCGGGCAGAGACCCAAGAGATGAGGCTCCGGCAGTAATATTCAGAAATGATGTCAGAAGCTTTGAGGATCTCAAGGTGGATATGGAGCTTACGGGTACTGTCAGAAACGTAGTCGACTTCGGTGCGTTTGTTGATATAGGTGTTAAGAATGACGGACTTGTACATATATCGCAGATAAGCGATAAATTTATCAAGCACCCTATGGACGCTGTTTCGGTAGGGGATACTGTCAAGGTGAAGATAATATCCATAGACTATGACAAGCAGAGAGTCGGACTTACGATGAAGCTGTAAATTTAACACGCCGTGAGCAAGAAATCCACCACTTCTATAAGTGGTGGGATGAATTGTGATTAACACGGCGATTTCTT
>CAKQOW010000025.1 GCA_934256595.1 uncultured Clostridia bacterium | reverse complement strand
ATACCTGCAGCGGTTTTTGTGCTGGGCTGCATTGTACTGCTGTGTGTCCTGCATATGACATATGTTTCAAATCAGCAGCATTTGAGGACTGTTACAGAACTTAATGCAGTAACATATGCAGAGAGAATGGCGGGAGAACTTAATAACGGAATTGCAATTACAGATGCTCTTGAAGGAATAATTATCAGCGAAAACGGCAGTGTTAGTAATTTTCAGCGGGTAGCCGAGAATCTGATGACAGAATATATACAGAGTATGCAGCTTGCACCGGATGGGGTGGTTACTGATATCTATCCGGAAGCAGGCAATGAAGCAGGTAAAATTGATCTTATTAATGATGAGTCCAGAGGTGAAATTTCACGGTATGCCAGAGACAATAAGCTTACCGTTTTACAGGGGCCGTTTTCATTAAAGCAGGGAGGCAGGGGAATTGCGATAAGGAATCCTGTATATCTGCAAAACAGTAAGGGGCATTACTATTTCTGGGGATTTACGGTTGCTATTATCAGAGTGCCTGATATTTTTGCAAATTCAGTTCAGGCTCTTACAGGTTTTGGTTACGAATACTGTCTGTTAAAAACAGTCTCTCCGTTATCCTCAGAGTATGAAGAGATTTCTTCTTCAGGGGCCGTAATGGAAAATCCTGTTCCTTATGAATTTGAGCTTGGAGGATGCCGCTTTAAACTGGAAGTTATGCCGTCGAAAGGCTGGAACAGCGGCAGCGATATACCTCTCAAACTGGTAATAGGACTATTTACAGTTATGCTGCTTACAGGTCTTACAGTTACTATACTTGTGTTAGAAAGGCATCGTGAGAATTTTAAAAGGCTGTCTTCAATAGATTCACTGACAGGTCTTTTGAACAGAAACGGATTTTCAGAGCAGACTGAGTCATTTATTAAAAACAATCCGGAAGCCTCATGTGTGGCGGTACAGATGGATATCGACGATTTTAAATTCATCAATGATGTCTACGGCCATGCTGCGGGAGATTTTGCCCTGCAGGAACTGACGGAGAATATGAGAGAGTATTTCTGCCGTAATGCGATTATCGGCAGAAGCGGCGGAGATGAGTTTTCGCTGCTTCTTACAGAAATCACATGCGAGGAGGCGTGCAAACAGATACAGGCATTTACTGAGATGCAGCGCTGCTTCAGGTATGATAGCAAAGAACGCCGTTTCAACATATCGTTGGGATATGCAGGATATCCGGATGATGCAGGAGATGTGTCTGCACTTTTCCGAGCAGCTGATATGGCGCTTTATGAAGCTAAGCTTCAGGGAAAACACAATTGTGTGCATTACAGTGATGACTTTAAAATGCAGAAAAGAAGCCGACTCGGATTTGCACTTCATGATATTTCACAGCATCTTCCGGGAGCATTTCTGATATATAAAGCAGATCCGGAGGATGACAGTATTTTATTTGCAAACAGAGAACTGATTGAATTTGCAGGTTGCCGGGATATGGATGAACTGATGGAATATTCACATCACAGATTCAGAAACCTGATACGGCTCGATGAACAGGAAAGCGTTGAGAACAGCATATGGAAACAGATTAACTCAGAGGGCGGTGATTCAAACGATTATGTACAGTTTCATTTTGCCAAGAAAGACGGCTCGTATCATCCGGTTCTTGACCATGGAAGAATTGTAGAGAACACATATTACGGAAAAATTTTCTATGTTCTTATTATGGACTGCGATTTGCTTGAAAAACACTATGAATAGCATGCCGCCCGGTGAACGTTCACATAAATACGTTGCATATTGACAATAAGACAAAAATAAAAGAGAAAATTGACAAGGTCATAAATCCTTTGGATAAGTCGGGATTTAGTCCTTGTCTTTTTTATATACAAAAGTTAGAACCTGCGCCAATTGTTAAAACTTCCGCAGGCTGATAATATAATAAAAAAAGATGATGTCTGAAACTCCTGACGAAGGAAGTTTTAATCAAGTAAAGGAAGAAGGTTTGAAATTATCAAAAAGGTATTAGTATTAGGCGTTGGAGCACAGGGCTCCGCAGCGGCAAGATGTCTTGACAGAGATGACAATGTATCGGAAATAATATGCGCGGATTTTAATGAAGCGGCGGTAAACGAACTTGTAGGAGAGCTTACCAAGGCAAGAGGTATGAAAGTTGATGCGCATGACAAGGACAGCATACTGGAATGTGCAAAAGGCGTAGACCTGCTGCTCAATGCACTTCCTCTGGAATGTACCAGAAATGTTTTAGAGGCGGCGCTTGAGGCAAAGACAAACTATCAGGACTATGCGGCAACAATTTCACTTCACGATGAATGGGTTGAAAGCATTAGAATACAGTACGAGGAATACGGTCCCAAGTTTGCTGCAATAGGCAAGCTGGCGCTTGTGGGAACAGGCTCTGCGCCGGGACTTATCTGCTGCGCAACAAGAGATGCAATGAAATATCTTGATACCTGCGATACAATATACAATTTTGTATGGGAAGGTGTTGAGGCAAAACGTTTCCAGCCGTTCTGGTGGTCGCCGGTTACAGCGCTTAATGATATGAGTGAAGAAGGCTACGCACTTATAGACGGCAGGCTGGTCAGAACTCCGGCATTCGGAATGCCTGTAAAGCGTAAATATGACTATATGGACCGGGAGGTTACATTTGTAGAACACTGCCACGATGAGCCTCTGCACTACAGTTTCAATGCCAAAGACTATTTCAGGGGCTGCAAAAACGCATATTTCAAATATGCCGGAGCAGGAGTTGACTTTGCGGGACCTCTTTACAGAGCGGGACTTTTATCGCATCACAAAGAAAACATAGGCGGCGTATCCGTATCACCGTTTGATGTGGTGCTGGCTCATGTACCTGCGCCTCCGAAATTCGAGCACGAAATCAAAGAGATTATAGACGAGGGCCTTGTAAGCGATGCAGGCTGTATGGTAGTTGAAGCCTACGGCAAAAAAGACGGCAAAGACGTGCTGGTGGAAACCCATGTATCAGCACCGGGATTTATAGAGTCCTACGAAAAGGCAGGAATAACCTCAGAGATGTATCTGACAGGACAGGGCGGATATCTGTTCTCCAAGCTGTTCATAAACGACAAATTTGACCAGACGGGACTTATCTCATCGGATATGCTTTCATTTGAGCAGGTGGATACATACTTTGAATATGCAAAAGAACTGGATATTACAATAGATACCAAGGTTAAGGAATTATAATATAAGGCGGGTGAAATTGTGAAGAAGAAAATACTTGTACTGGGAACAGGAGCGCAGGGCACAACTGTTGCCAAAAGACTGGACGAAGAACAGAATGTAAGTGAAATAATATGCGCCGACTACAACAAGGCGGCAGTTGATGAGCTGATTTCCTCTCTGACAAAGGCAAAGGGAGTTCAGTGTGACGCTTCAGATGTGGAGAGCATTATTAAATGCGCAGAGGGAGCTGACCTTATCGTTAACGCGCTTCCTCTGGAATTCGGCAAAAACGTACTGGACGCTGCGCTTGCGGTTAAGGCCAACTATCAGGACTTTTCATCAAGCAACGCCTTTGATGATGACGTTATTATGGGCTGGGTGAGAGGCATGAGATACCAGCTTGAGGTATACAGCCCTAAGTTTAAGGAAATCGGCAGACTTGCAATAGTGGGAACAGGATCGGCTCCCGGACTTATCTGCTGCGCCACAAGAGATGCCATGAAGTATCTTGACACCTGCGACACCATATACAATTTCGTATGGGAAGGCGCAGAAGCAAAACGCTTCCAGCCGTTCTGGTGGTCGCCGGAAACTGCAATAGAGGATATGAGGCAGCCGGCATTTGCATATGAAAACGGTGAAATCATAATGAGGCCTCCGTTCGAGGACCCTATTACCAGAAAATATGATTATATGGACAGAGAAGTGGTTTTCTACAACCACAACCACGATGAGCCTGTGCAATACGGTATCAATGCCAAAGAATACTTCAAGGGCTGCAAAAACGCATATTTCAAATATGCAGGCGTGGGAATGGAATTTGCAGAGCCGCTTTACAGAGCAGGACTTCTGAGTCATGACGAAAGAGAAGTCAAGGGTCGCAGGGTAGTGCCTTTTGATCTTATCGTCGACAGCATACCGGCTCCGCCTAAATTTGCAAGAGAAATCAAAGAGATAATAGACGAAGGTATTGTTTCAGACGACGGCTGCATGGTAGTTGAAGCCTACGGCAAGAAGGACGGCAAAAACATACTTGTAGAAAACCATGTGTCTGCGCCGGGACTTGTTGAGGCATTTGAAAAGGCAGGCATGACAGGAGAAATGTACCTGACAGGACAGGGCGGATATCTGTTCTCCAAGATGTTTGTAAACGACGACTTTAAAATAACAGGTCTGATCACCTCGGATATGCTGCCGATGGACAATGTGGACAGATATTTCGAGTATGCGAAGGAACTGGGTATTACAATCGACACAAAGATAAAGGAACTTGACAATTAAATGAATTTATAACGTACAAAAAGCAAGGGCATAACTTAGATAACATACAGATAAAAAGTCCTTGCTTTTTATTCAGACCTTTCAAAGCATCTGCGTCAAGGACAAAACCTCTTTATTTAGTCAGAAAACTTAGAATATGGAGCGATTGAAGAGGGACGCAATACCGTTTAACATATAGACATAAAATAAAACGGATAAAAAAAGTAAGGAAGGTTTGACATGAAGATTTTAGTACTTGGAACAGGAGCACAGGGAACAACAGTTGCAAAAAGGCTTGACGAGGAACCGGGTGTAAGTAGTATAATATGCGCAGACTATAATATGGAGGCAGTAAACGAGCTTACAGGTATACTCACAAAAGCAGAGGGAATGAAATGTAATGCATACAATGTTGACGAGATAATAAAGTGCGCGCAGGGCGTTGACCTTATTGTAAACGCGCTTCCTCTGGAATTCGGCAAAAACGTGCTTGACGCTGCGCTTGCAGTCAAGGCAAACTATCAGGATTTTTCATCTACCACAGCCTTTGACGAAGATGTAAATATAGGCTGGATAAGAGGTATGAAATATCAGTTTGAGGTATACAGCCCGAAATTTGAGGAGATAGGCAGACTTGCAATAATCGGAACAGGCTCGGCGCCGGGAGTTATCTGCTGCGCTACGCGTGACGCAATGAAATATCTTGATACCTGCGATACAATATACAACTTCGTATGGGAGGGAGTTAAGGCAAACCGTTTTCAGCCGTTCTGGTGGTCGCCTGAGACAGCGATACAGGATATGAGCGAGCCTGCTTATACATATGAAAACGGAGAGCTGTTTGTAAGACCGCCGTTTGAAGATCCTGTAAAGAGAAAATACGACTATATGGATCACGAGGTTACTTTCCTCAATCACTGTCACGATGAGCCTGTACAGTATGCGCTCAATGCAGATAAGTATTTCAGGGGCTGCAAAAACGCATATTTCAAATATGCCGGAACAGGTATGGACTTTGCAGAACCGCTTTACAGAGCGGGACTGTTTGACCATGAGGAGCGGGAAATCAAAGGCCGAAAGGTAGTGCCGTTTGATGTAATTGTTGAGAGTATACCTAAGCCGCCTAAATTTGAAGAGGAAATCAGAGAAATCATAGAAGAAGGCATGGAAGCTGACGACGGCTGCATGGTGGTTGAAGCCTACGGCAAAAAGGACGGCAAGGACATTCTGGTAGAAAACCACGTATTTGCGCCGGGCATCGTAGAGGCATTCGAAAGAGCTAAGATGACAGGGGAGATGTATCTGACGGGACAGGGAGGATATCTGTTCTCTAAGATGTTTATAAACGGCGATTTCGATCAGTGCGGACTGATTTCATCGGATATGCTGTCCTTTGAACAGGTGGACAGATACTTTGAATATGCGGCAGAGCTTGGAATCAGACTTGAAACAACAGTTAAAGAAATATAACGGAGGTGATGATAAATGTATGACAGTATTAGGATTATAGATAGAAAAAAAGGATAGCGTTAATAACCTGATAATAAGGAGGAAATGAAATGAGCCAGCATACACATGGAGTTGCAGGACTTAAAAAACACGATATCAAAGTATCGGGAATAGTATTTATGCTCTACTGCCTTGTAGCGGCAGGAGCGTTTGGTATCGAGGAGATGATACCTGAGTCGGGTCCGGGAATGACTCTGATTTTACTGATGATATTCCCTATAATATGGGCATACCCTATCAGTAACCTTGTTGCAGAGTGCGGAGCTGTACTGCCGTCGGAGGGCGGAGTATACGTATGGGTGAAAGAGGCCTTCGGAGAATTCTGGGGCTTTCAGGCAGGCTGGTGGGGCACAGTATCAACATATATAACAAACGGTGTATATGTTGCGCTGGTTGCAGGCTATGTAAGCCAGATGATCCCTATGAGTGATATTGCGGTTGAAGCAATCAAAATCGGAATGATACTTATTTTTACAATTGTTAATTTAATGGGACTGAGAGAGGTAGGCAAGGTAAGTACAATACTTTCGGTACTGATACTTCTCGCATTCGCACTGGTTGCAGTAGTGGGACTCATCAACTGGCAGACAAACCCAATGGAGCCTATGCTTCCTGAGGACTACAGCATATTTGACGGTGTCGGCGGCGGCATATGCATCTGCATATGGATGTACTGCGGATATGAATGTATATCAAATATGGCGGGAGAGGTTAAAAATCCTCAGGTAATCCCTAAAGGACTTATGATAGCAATGCCGCTGGTAGCGCTTACATATGTGCTTCCTACACTGGGCGGACTTGCATGCCTGCCGGAGGGAAGCTGGGAAAGTTGGTCAACAGACGGCGGCTTTGACGGTCAGGCAATAGGATATGCGACAGTGCTGACAACATATATGGGTCAGGCATGGGGCTATGTATTCCTTGTAATCGCCATAGTATCACAGTGCGCGATATTCAATACATATCTGGCATCGGGCTCGAGAGGCTTCTTCGTGCTTGCAGACGATCATCTGTGTCCGCAGTTTATGGTAAAGGTATCAAAGAAAAAAGGCGTTCCGTACGTTGGAATACTTTCACTGGCAGTTGTTACATTTATTCTGTGCCAGTCGGATTTCACCACACTTGTAAGTATGGAAGTAGTATTTATGCTGGCGCTCTACATAATACTGCCTATATCGGTTCTCAGGCTGAGAAAGAAACTGCCGATAGAGAAACGAAAGGAAAGAGGTCTTTACTATATAAAAGGCGGCAAAGCAGCAATGATTTTCTATGCAGGCTTCCCTATAGTGATTTCTGTAATAGCTCTGCTGATAAACGGTACGGATTATCTGGCAATGGGACTTATTGCTATTTGTACGGGACCTGTGGCATACTATATATTCAAGAGAATATTCGGCGGTCTGTCAGTAAACGATCCTGAGCATAACCCGATAAATCCTAAGACAAAGCTTGCCGCAGGTGATACAGTCAGAATAGGCATATTTATGATATGCGCCGGAGTGATGGCATTCTTCGGACAGTTCTGGCTCAAGTGGTACGAAATCGACTACGGCGAATGGGGACCTGATGACTATGACGTGTTTGCAAACAGCATACCGCAGGTTATAGAATGTCTGAAATGGATAGGACTTGCAGTAATAGTGATAGGCGTAATCGTGGCATTAGTCGGCAGGAAGAAGGACGCGCCTCTTCCTGAAAAGGAAGCCGATATAGATGCGCTTATGGATAAATACCTCAATGAGGAGAAACACGACTTATAATATAAAATAAGATAGTTTGGCAAACATGGACTGCCGCACACAAGGGCAAAGGTGTGCGACAGTCTTGCCGTTTAAGTAAAAGCACACACGACCTGTATATTGTGTGTGTATTTACCCGAACAGGTTATCCAAATTAATCATTATATCTTCAGACTGACTGCTGCCAAAAAACCCTGCCATATAGATTGGCAGGTATATGCACTTGTCATCAACTTCTACGTTTGACAACGAAAGCACGTAACCCTTATTTATTGAATACTCTTCTGAAATGAGGAGATTGTCTAATGCCTTATGAGTTTTGAAGTCTTTCCCTGACTTGATTTCCAAAGGAACAATCTGATTGTTGTGTTCGATGAGAAAGTCAATCTCACCAATGTCTTTGCTCTTGAAATAGTATGGAGCTATTTCAGAAACTGATAATTCCTGCGCAATGTAGTTCTCAAACAGAGCGCCATTGTTGATTTCATAGTCGGGGTTCATATTGAGAAGCTCCTTGCTTACATAATCAGGGTAGCACGATGTCAGCAGTCCGACATCTCCCATAAACAGTTTGAACTTATTTGTGGATTTAGACAGAATCAACGGTGATTTGGGCTGGTCGGCTATATATACAGGGATAGCTACAGCGGCGTCTTTAAGCCAAAGGAAACTGTTCTCATAGCGGTCAAACTTAAGCTCTTTATCAAATTGCGTGAAAATAAATCTTCTGTTCTGCTGATTAAGCTGCGCAGAAATGGAATCAAATATTGAAATTATTCGCAGTTTTTTATCATCATTTTCATATTTAACAAAATCAGCTTTATATTGACGAATGATATTCTGCTGTTCATCACGAACTGCACGCAGGTTGCGAATGCTTATGAATTCATTAACTACAGATGGCATTCCGCCGCAAATCAGGTAGTAGTAAAACACGTTCTGCATACGCTGGTGAATTATTTCATCAACAGGTTTTAAATCATTGAAGCAATCATTGAGGTATTCGATAGTATTGTCGCCGATTCCTAATGCATTGGCGAACTCAAACAGTGTCATTGGATACATCTGAAACATATCAATATATCCAACCGGGATACTTTTAATTCCTTTCAGTTCAACTCCCAGATTGGATCCGCTTAGTATATATCTGTATCTGCCCTCATCAACCAGAAATTTGATTTTTGTGACAATATCCGGATACAGCTGAATTTCATCAAGAAATATGACAGACTCCCCGTCTTTTAGAGGTGCATCTGAATAAAGTGCCAGCCTCATTGAAATATCTTCCGCATTACTTAGTTCGGAAATTGCATTGAGGATATCATCTCTTTCCTGAAAGTTAATCTCAAAATATGAGATGCTGTTCCGTTGCAGCATTTCACGTATAAGGTATGTCTTGCCTACCTGACGTGCACCGTATATGAGCAGAGCTTTGCTGCTTGTGTCTATCCATCTCTGAATTTTATCTTCATATTGTCTTTTCATCGCTTGATCCTCCCCCTTGCTATTATTATAATACAAAAGATTGCCCCGTTTTGCAATGATTTATACATATATTTTGCCCCGTTTTTCTCATTTTATTATAATATTTTGCCCCGTTTTTAAAAAATATGCCCAAAATTGTGCTAAAAACAGACCTATAAATCTGACCGAAGCAGTTTTGCAAATATACTTGATTTACTCCCTGAAAGAGTAATATAATAGATAACAGATTGAACAAGGAGGTATCATTATGAGAAAAAATATGGGAGTAAACGCATATATGTATCCTATGCCTGTCCTTATAATTGCGGCATACGACAGGGACGGCAAGGCTGATGCAATGAATGCGGCATGGGGTGGTATCAGCAGCGCAGACAAAATATCAATGTGCTTAAGCCCCGGACACAAGACAGTTAAAAACATACTTGAAACCAAGGCATTTACAGTAAGCTTCGGTGACGCGGCGCACGTTGCGGAATGCGACTATGTAGGTATAGTTTCAGCAAATGATGTTCCCGATAAATTTGAAAAAGCAGGATTTCACGCTATTGACAGCGAATTTGTAAACGCACCTCTGATAGAGGAGCTTCCTATGGCACTTGAATGTAAGCTTTTAAGCTACGATGAGGACTCTCACTGCATGACAGGACAGATAGTAAACGTATGCGCAGATGAGAGCATTGTGACTGAGGACGGAGGTATAGATGTAGCAAGGCTTGCACCTATAGCTTATGATCCTGTTAACCATTACTATCATGTTTTGGGTGAGAAGGTCGGAAACGCTTTTGCTGACGGAGAGAAACTTAAATAAGGAGAAGAATATGGACTATCAGATACAGCCAAGAAATATAGCATTATGTATAATATTTTCAATTATAACTTTCGGCATATACGGAATATACTGGATGATAAAAATAAACAATGAAGTAAATACGCTGGCAGGTGAAACTTCCGCAACCACAGGAGGAATGGTATTCCTGTTTTCACTGATAACCTGCGGTATATACGGACTCTACTGGCAGTTCAAAATGGGAGAGCGCTGTGATAAAATCAGAGGAGTAAACGGCAGCTCGAATGTTTTGTATCTGATACTGGGTATTCTGGGATTCATGATAATCAGCATGTGCCTTATGCAGGATACAGTCAATAAAAGAGTTGAATAATACAGAGGCTCTGCCTGCAAGCGCGGCAGGGCTTTTGAAATTAGAAATATGACTAAAGACAGCAAAAAAACAATAAAAACCGTATTATTGCTTCTTGCGGCAGGTCTGTGCTATCTTGTATGGATAAAACTTACCGGACTTGCGATGCCATGTATGTTCAGGTATATAACAGGCTTCAAATGCCCCGGATGCGGTATTACAACCATGTTTACAGCGCTGGCATCACTGGATTTCAAAGCATCGTTTAATGCAAATCCGTTCCTGTTTGTCACAGCGCCGTTTCTGTGCGGGGAAATCATATACCGGATATATCTCAAATGCAGTAATATGAAATGCAATAAAGCTCGTGAAGTAGCGGTTATATGCTACGGTATAGCTCTGTGCATTTTCGGCATTGTGAGAAACCTTGCAGAATACGGAGTAATATAGAAGAAACCAAAAAAGGAGTTGCAGCTTGGATAAAAAACGATTGACATTTATTCTTATGTTTGCCCTCGTGTTTATGTGGGGACTTGACTATTCTGTGGCAAAGAACGCCCTTGAAGTGTTCAGGCCGCTAAACCTTATGTTCTTCAAGTATCTTGGAGGGCTTGTTGTGATAACATTAATCAAGGCTGTTGCAGAGCGCAAATTTACAATCAGAAAAAAAGATATCATATTTTTTGTGATGTGCTCGCTTACGGGTCAGGTGCTTTACTACTTCTGCGAGTATACGGCAATGGAATATATACCTGTAGCGCTGATTACAATTATACTTTCGTTTGTGCCGATTATATCAATCCTCATAGAAAGGGTATTCTTCAAAACTGAATTGTCGATCAGTATAATTGCAGGGCTTGTTGTATGCGTTATAGGCGTGGGGCTTGTAATCGGAGCGGATTTTAAAAGCCTTTTTTCAGGCAGGGCGCTTGGGTATCTTCTGGCATTCGGAGCTGCGATATCGTGGAACCTGTATAACTTCATTACCGCCAGAATTTCCAGAACCTATACAGAGCTTAACATGGCATTTAACCAGCTTTTATGTACGGTGCTCATATCGCTGCCGTATGCTGCGGCAGTAATGCCTCCTGCTGAATGCTTTACCCCGAAGATTATATTAAGCCTTGCATATCTTGGCGTGGGAAGCGCAGGTACGGGATATCTCATATATGTCAGAGGAGTTAAATATCTGGGGCCGACCGTATCATCGCTTTTCAGCAACTTCCTGCCGGTGACTTCGACATTCTTCGGATGGCTCATACTGGGCCAGAGCCTTGGAATTATGCAGATTGCGGGAGGTCTGATAGTTATTGTATCCGCCTGCTATGTCATTATCGAAAAAAGCAGACTGCAGAAACAGGAGCTGAAGCTGAGACTGGAAAATGAAATAAAGTGAATTAAAATGAAAAGGGCTGATTCTATAGTATTTCTCACTATAGAATCAGCCTTTGTGTTAATCTGTAAAGCTCTTGAGCCTGTCTGTGATACTGCCCGAAGTACATCTTTTAAATGCGATGTGAGATATGAGCATGCATATCAGCATAAGTAGCAGAGAGGCCGCAAGGAATTCGATATAAGGGAAGTAGTAGCTGAAATATGCCAGCCTTGCCTTTATAATATGGCAGGTGATATACCATATGACAGTGCCGGAAACGGCAGTCATAAGTATGACAAAGATACTGTAAAGCAGTCCCTCGCTTAAAATCATCTTTTTTAGCTGTCTCCTGCTCATTCCTATACTCTCCATTACTGCAAACTCTTTTTTTCGCAGCACCAGCCCCGTGGCTGTGACATTTACGAAATTGATAAGCCCCATAAAAAGAAGCATTATGCAGATTGAGGCCATAATTATACGGCTGGAGGTTATATAATCCCTTGCGCCTGCAAGCAGGTCGGATTTAGAGATGAGCGAAAGAATACGCGAGTCCGTAACAATTCCGCCGTAGGATTTGCCTGACGTAAACTGCGAGTTGTATTCTTCCACCATATGATTTAAAGTATTTTTTATTGCAGGCTCTCTGGCATTGTCAACGTCAAGATTAATCAGAAAAGTACCTGTATCTATATTCATATTTCTGATGCCCTCATCTGTCGCAAGAAAATATATGACATCTTTGCCGTTCCAAGTCGTCTCAAGTCTGGGAAGTCCGTCTTTTTTAAAATTCAGATAGCCGCAGAAAGTCATTTCACATGTCCTGCTGCCGTCAGCATTGTATATCTCAAAAGGCAGTCCTACATATTCTCTGCTTCTTTCGGTTTCGACCTTGGAGAGCACATTGTAATGGAGCATTATTGCGCCGGTGCCGTTTAATACAGGGTCGGTATCAATATACAGGTTCTCCTTTTCGGCAAAGGTCTTAAGCTCCTCCAGATAAGCCCTGCTTACCTCCTGCACGACGAAAGGACACTTACCGTTATCTTCATCGCCGAAACGAAGCTCGAGAGGCTTAGACTCCTTTGAAACACTGCCGTAGCCGCCGACGGTTTTAATTGCGCTTTCAACCCCGCTTATTTTAGCCATTTGCTGCGCCGTTGCTTCAGGCAAAAACCATTCCTCTTTGCTGTACTGATTGAGAGTATAGGTGTCAATCATGCTCATAATCTTAAAATCGTGATTTTCATAGGATATCTGATTTGTAGTGTCTATACCGTGAGAAACGGCAATAGCTGTCATAGAGATGCCAAGGCCTAAGGTTAATGATATAACTGTAAGCCAGAACCTGCCGCGGAATCTGAAAATATTCTTTCGCGCCATTTCAATAATATCGGCTTTGCCGGTTTTTAGACTGCGGGCAGGGTGGTTTCGTATCTTTTCCGTATATTTTACAGACTGGACAGGCGACATCTTTGCAAGCTTACGGAGAGCAAGGGCGGAGCTCAAAAAGCCTGCCAAAGCGCCTGAGGCCAGAGATAATATCAGAATATACGGGTTAAATGATATCATTGCAGAGGCGCTGCCAAGTCCGTTGAGATACATATCCGCCAGAAGTCCGGGCAATATTACGAGAGTTATAAATAATCCCGCAAGAGCGCCGGCAGCGCAGCCGATAACGGTTGTTTTGCCTACCTGCCTGAAAACAATTCCGTAAAGCTGTTTTTTTGTGGTTCCCATAGTTGCAAGCAGTCCGTACTGGCGCACATCATGTCCGAAAGAGATGTGCAGTACGTTGAAAATAAGGAGGAGTGCGGATATAAATATGACTGCTGCCATAATATATGCCAGGTCATAGCCTCCCGCAAGCTCGGTTACTGCCTGCATGCTCATAGGATTGCCGCCGAAAAACTGCTGGCTGTCATCACGCATTGTAACATCGCTATAAAGCATTTCCTCCACAGACTCACCTGAAATATTGTCCTCCTGCATTATGAGCAGGGTGGTGCAGTCATCGGTGTTTGTGGTAAGTGTGTCGAGATACTTTTGTGAAAAATATGCCGGCGGCATACTCATCATAGGGTCAACGTATTCAGTGAAATATCCGCACAGATAAAAGGTTTGCTTCTTTGATACGCCCTCGTCAAAATATATGCGGCAGGTGATTTCCATGCCAAGCTGAGGAATTTTAATACCTATGGCCTCAAGAGCCCGCAGGGACATCATTATATCATCTGCCTTTTCAGGATAAATTCCGTGGATATCTGTATATGCGGGAACCTGTATGTTTTCCCACGCGTTTTTATCAAGCACAGAGCATAGAAATTTATCCGATACGCCAAAAGCAGTTTCCTTTCCGACTTCCTTTATATACGGCAGGTTTTTTATCTGTTCATACTGATTCTGGTCAGCGTACTCAAGAGTTGTGCTGGCGGCAGTGCCGGAGCTTCGCATATACAGCAGATAGTCCGTATTTATTTTTCCTGCGGTAATGCTGAATACACAGAATATCATTAAAACCGCAAGAGCTGTTGCGGCAATCAGTATTGTGTTTCTGCCTCTGTTGCTCTGATACTGCCTTTTGGCAAGCAGACCTATAACCTCTCTGTTGTTATTCCTCATCATCGCCACCTGTGACCTTTCCGTCTTCTATGCGTATAATCCTGTCAGCCATCTGAGCGATTTCATCATTGTGAGTTACAACAACAATTGTCTGATGATATTTTACGGCGCAGGTTTTTAGAAGCCCTATAACCTCCATGCCCGTGATTGAGTCGAGGTTTCCAGTAGGTTCGTCGGCAAGTATGAGAGCAGGTCTGGTGGAAAGTGCTCTGGCTATTGCAACACGCTGCTGCTGACCGCCTGAAAGCATATACGGCATATTGTCCGTCTTGTCTGCAAGCCCCAGATTTTCGATTATTCCGGATATGAAAGACTCATCGACTGAAACACCGTCAAGGCGCAGCGGCAGGGTGATGTTTTCCCATACGTTCAAAAACGGCAGCAGGTTGTAGTTCTGAAACACAAACCCTATGTTTCTTCTGCGAAATACGGTAAGCTCCTCCTGCGACAGACTTCCAAGCTGCCTGCCACGGATATTAACCTGTCCTGAGGTGGGTAGGTCAAGGCCGCCTATCATATTGAGAAAGGTTGTCTTGCCGCTGCCGGAGGAACCGACAACGGCTATAAATTCTCCGTCTGATACAGAAACAGAAACTCCGTCAAGAGCATAGACTTTGCCTGATGGAGTTTCATATATTTTTTTGAGATTTTCTGTTGTTAATATATTCATAATAATTTACTCCCTTTTCTGATGATTTCTGCTTTGAATAAAATTCTAGCAGGGAGTTCTTACAATCTGCTTACATTTTAAGAAACAGGGAGAAAAATATACATATCAAGTCCGTTTTCCCTTCGGCGCGCTTTCATAAACCCGTCGTGCAGCATTACAATCTGCCTTGATATATACAGACCGAGCCCAAATCCGGGCTGACCGTTTGTGTTTTTCCCTCTGTAAAACCTTTTGAAAATCTGTCCCTCTTCATTTTCGGATATTCCCGATCCCATGTCCGATACAACTATCCTGACATACATCTCGTCTGCTGCGGTGCTTAGGGTTATTGCAGAATTCTCCTGTGAATACTTGATGCTGTTGTCCAGAAGATTGTATATAGCCTCGCAGAGCCAGTTTGCATCATGAGGCGCTGAAACTGCAGACGTAGCCTCAAACCTTATATCTATATGTTTTTTCTCTGCGGCCCGGCTGGCCTGCAGTATGCTTTTCAGAATTGTATCCGTAAGGTCAAGGCTTTCTTTTTTTATCTGTATAATTCTGTTTTCCAGTCTTGCCGCTCTGATAAAGCCCTCTGTCAGAAATTTAAGCTGCTGTCCGGATTTGCATACGGCATCAAGATAGTAACGCTGGGTGTCGTTTTCGATGACGCCTGACAGAAGCTCCGTATAGCTTTCGAAATTGGCAAGGGGCATTCTCATCTGATGCGCTATTTCGGCGATAAGCTCCTTTGTCTGCTGGTGTTCGGAGGCTGCCTGTTTTTCTCTTGATCTCAGTATTTCATCAAGGCGGAAAAGCTGATGGCTGATTTTGGCGGACAGTGTGTCCGTATATTCTGACGGAGCGTCAAGCTTCTCGCCGTTAAGTATTTTTTCGAGAATAAGGGATATATTCTCCATTTCTTTTCTGCTGCTTCTCATAGCTATTCTCCAAAGGTGTATCCAAGACCGAAAATATTTCTGACATATACAGGCTCAGACGGATTCGGCTCTATTTTCTTTTTGAGTCTGTTCAGAGTGACGTTTACGGTGTTGTCATCTACAAAGGCGCCGCGGGAGTCCCATATCTGTTCTAAAATCATATCCTTTGTCACAACTCTGCCCTGATTTTGCGAAAGCAGCTCCAGGAGCTGATATTCTCTCGGTGTGAGTTTTACAGGACTTCCTGCAAGCTGTACCTGTTTTTTGTCATAGTCGATATACATATCCCGGTAGTGAAGCACATTCTTACTGCCTCCGCTTCTCCGCAGCACCGCCTGTATGTGCGCCGCAAGCACAGGCATGGGGAATGGCTTGACCAGATAGTCGTCTGCGCCGCAGTCAAAGGCTTTGAGCATATCCTCCTCACCGTCTCTTGCCGTAAGAAATATGACAGGAGTATTGCCGCAAACCGCGCGGCATATTTCAGTGCCGCTGCCGTCTGCAAGGCCTATATCCACAAGAAGCAGATCGTGATATCTTTCGGTAAGCGCCATACCCTCTTCAAAAGAAAATGCGCTTTCTGTAAGGTAGCCCAGTGTTTCAAGGTATGTGCAGAGTGCTTCATTTAAAAGCCTGTCATCTTCTATTATTCCGATACGTGTCATAATAATCTCTGTTCCTTTGCATTGTTCTATGCCGATTATATCATATCGAAATAATTAAAAAAACCCCGTGCTGCCGGTTGAAGCAGCCGGGGCGCTTAGGTGAAGCCGCCTGTCATATCCCTGTTTAATACGGATTATTCGTGTATTACGGCATCATCTGCAGTGTAGCCGCCAAGGGAGTTTTCTTTAACCTGAATACATACAAAGCTTATAGCCGAGTCCTCTGCAGCCGAAAACTGTCTTTTGCAGGCAGGGGAGATGCGAAGCCAGTCGCCTGCGGCAAGCTCTACTGTTTCACCGTCTATAACTGCCTTGCCTCTGCCTGAAAGCACCGCATATATTTCCTCATTTTCCTTGTGTGAGTGAACAAAAGGAACTCCTGCACCTGCCGGCAGATTGTTGATGCTGATTTCTGCTCCTGTCAGATTAAGAATATCGTGAAGCTCTGTTCTTGCGCCGTCTGCAACATTTGTCTTATTGAAGTTAGCCATAATATATACCTCCTGAAAATTTGTTGTAACTTTAATTGATACAACGAGTATATACCTGACTGGTTGTAATGTCAATAGTTACAACGAAAAAAATTAAAAAAATTTCCGCATACCGGCAAAATACGGTATGCGGGGTTAAAACTACATATTTATTAATTTGTCTGTGTCGTCTGCAATATCCTGTAATGTCACCGAGCTCATTTCACGCTCCATTGCCTGCTGGATACTGTCAAGCCGCTTGTCTAAAACAGCGTGGATATTGCTGCCTACAGGACATCTGCTGTTTGGATTTTCGTGAAAATGAAAAAGATTTCCGTTGTCTATACATTCGACTGCATTGTAGACATCAAGCAGGGTGATCTCATCAAGCGGCTTTTCTATGTATGCGCCTCCGCTGCCTCTTTTCACATTTATAATGCCCGCTTTTTTGAGCTGCTGAAGCAGCCTGCGTATGACTACGGGATTGACATTTACGCTTGAAGCAAGGAAATCGCTTGTTATTTTGTAATCGTCTTTGAAAGTTTCTATACATATGAGTATGTGAACTGCAATTGTAAATCTGCTGGATATCTGCATAAAGCACCTCGGTATGATATAAAATAATGATAATATCATATCACAAACACAATTTAAATGCAAAAAAACAGGGCGTCTGATACGATTTCAAAAGCCCTGCCTGCGCAATACCTCATATTCTATAGACTGATAAGCTTTTCAGGATTTATATTTCTGCCGTTTTTTAAAGCCTCAAAATGCAGGTGAGCCTCATCGCTGCATTCAAACAGCGCTGTATCGCCTATGCCCGATATAACCTGTCCCTGCTTTACCGTGTCGCCTGTTTCAACCATACTGTCGGTTGAAAGGTTGGAATAGACCGTACATATATCGTTTCCGTGGTCGATAACTATGGTTATTCCCATTGTATCATCTGTAAATACCTTTGTAACAGTGCCGTCTGCGACTGCCTTTACCTGTGAGTCAAGCTTGCCGCCGATGTCTATGCCTTTATGAACCATATACTGATCCAGTGTTTTTGAGTATACTAATCCTTTGCCGGAATAGGCTTTAAGTATATTTCCCTCAGCAGGGGCGATATACTCCGCTTCTGACTGTGATGTACTCTTTTGGGCCTGTCCGCTGTCTACTACGGGAATTTGTGACGATGCGGCGCTTTCCTCCGGTTTTGCCTTGGCTGTTTCCTCAACGCGCTTTGCAGCATCGACCTCTTCACCTGCAGGCGCCTGCACCTTATTTATATTGGCTCTGAGAGTAAAAACCGAAGCTAAAGCGATTACACAGAAACACAGAACAAGCGCTATGGCAGTCTTATCTTTTTTTCTGACCTTTTGTCTCATTGCTTTCACCTCCGTTAATATTATCGCCACCATATACAAATTTAATACTGACAATGCTTGTAATAAATTGAGGTTTCGAATATAATAAATAGTAACTGTACCCAGATATAAGCATTATAAATCGAGGCTTACAGCAATTTACACATATGAAAGGAGAATTGAGATGGCAGAATATATAATGGCACAGGCAAACGGAAGAAAAATTCCAAAAGAGGATAAAATATTCGGAATAAGCACAAGAGCAAAGGCAATGATAGCGGAGAAGGGCAAGGAAAACGTAGTTAACGCTACAATAGGCGCGCTTCTTGATGACAGGGGAGATTTAATCGTAATGTCATCAGTTGTTGAGGAACTCAAAAAATTAAACCCTACGGATTTTGCGGAATACGCTCCTATAGGCGGTATTCCTGAATTCAAAAAAGCAATTCAGAAAGCAGCCTTCGGAAGCTTTGTTCCAAAGAGCTTTACAGAGGCGGTTGCAACACCGGGAGGCACAGGTTCAATCAGAAACACGGTATCAAACTATTCAAAGCCGGGAGATGCAATACTTACGGCAGACTGGTTCTGGGCGCCATATAACAGCATAGCGCAGGAACAGGGCAGAACTCTTGAAACCTATGAGCTTTTAAACAAAGACGGAGGCTTCAATCAGGAGGCATTTGACGCCAAGGTAAACGGACTTCTGGCAAAGCAGGACTCTCTTGTTATACTGCTTAACACACCGGCCCACAACCCTACAGGATATTCGCTTACACTTTCCGACTGGGACAAAGTGATCGAAACACTTTCATCAGCAGGCAGCGACAAAAAAATAACTCTGTTTGTTGATATCGCATATATAGATTTTGCAGGTGATGAAGAGGAATACAGACAGTTCCTGCCTAAGCTTGAGGAGCTTCCTGCAAACGTGCTTCCTGTACTTGGCTACAGCGCATCAAAGACATTCACACTTTACGGAATGAGATGCGGAGCTATGATATGTATGGCAAAGACAGCGGAAATTGCGGCTGAATTCAAACAGGTATGCGAATTCTCCGCAAGAGCTACATGGTCAAACAGCACAAGAGCAGCCCAGAAAGTTATAGCTAACATATATGAAGATGAGAAGCTGCTTGCCAAGGTAAACGAAGAAAGAAAACAGTACAGAGATATGCTGGTTGCAAGAGGCAGAGCCTTTGAAAAATCAGCAAAGGAGGCAGGCCTTGAAATCGTGCCTTTCGACTCGGGCTTCTTCGCATCAATACCTTGTCCAAACCCTGATGAAATCAGCAGGAAGCTTGAAAAAGAGGGCATATTCATAGTTCCTCTTGCAAAGGGACTGAGAGTGTCGGTTGCATCCATATCGGAAGAAAGATGTGCGGCAATTCCGTTTAAAATTGCAGAAGCAATGAAATAAATTAAAGAAAAAAAGGTGAAAAAATGTTTAAAAGCGTAAAAGATGTAAGAGCATACTGTGAAAAAAACAAAATCGAAATGATCGATTTTAAAATGATTGACATCAACGGAAGATGGCGTCACCTTGCATTTCCATGGAAACGGCTTACTGAGGACACAATGAAATACGGCATAGGCTTTGACGGTTCCAATTACGGATATGCGGCAGTTGAGAAATCCGATATGGTATTTATACCTGACCTTTCGACAGCGGTTATTGATCCGTTTATGGATATACCGACAATTACAATGATGGGCGATGTAATGATTATAGATCTGCCCGAAAACAGACCTTTTGACCAGTATCCGAGAAACGTTGCGGCGGCAGCGCAGGAGTATATGAGGTCAGAGGGCATAGCAGACGAGATGATTATCGGACCTGAATTTGAATTCTATCTGTTTGACAGAGTAAGCTATGAAACCAAGACGCAGACTGCCGGCTTTGAGGTTGATACGAGATACGCGGAATGGAATTCCGGCGAGTATGACAACAATATGGGATATCAGGTTCCTGTAAAGGGCGGATATCACGTTGATATTCCTCACGACACCACTTACGGACTCAGAAGCCATATATGTATGCTTTTAGAGGACTGGGGCGTTGGAGTTAAATACCATCATCACGAGGTAGGCGGACCGGGACAGGTTGAAATCGAAGTTGAGCTTGGACCTATGCTTGATATGGCAGACAAGACAATGATTGCAAAGTATGTAATCAAGAACGCCGCGGCGCAGGCAGGCAAAACCGCAACGCTTATGCCAAAGCCTATATATAACGAGGCAGGCTCCGGTATGCATGTGCATATGCATCTTTTCAAAAAAGGCAAACCTTTATTCTATGATAAGAACGGTTACTCACAGCTCAGTGATACGGCGATGTATTTCATAGGAGGGCTTCTCAAGCATGCGGCTTCTCTGTGCGCATTCACAGACCCGTCAACCAATTCCTACAAGAGACTGGTTCCGGGATTTGAGGCTCCTGTGACAATAGGCTTTGCCACAGCCAACAGAAGCTCGGTTATAAGGATACCGGCATATGCCAAATCTCCTGAGAACAAGAGATTTGAGCTGAGAAACCCTGACGGCACCTGCAATCCGTATTACGCTTATGCGGCAATACTTATGGCGGGTATTGACGGTATTAAGAATAAAATCGACCCTGTTAAAGAGGGCTGGGGACCGTATGACTTCAACCTGTATAATCTGACAGATGAGGAAAAGGCAAAGATAAAGGGACTTCCAAAGACTCTTGATGAAGCGCTTGCCGCTCTCGATGAGGACCACGATTACCTCACTGCAGGCGGAGTATTTCCTGGTGAACTGATTAAGATATGGAGAGAAAACAAGCAGAAAGAAGCTGACTATATCAATTCAATTCCGTCATCGGCAGAGTATGAGAAGTATTATGACCTGTAGTATGAATTTCAGATAATATGAGCAGTATTCAGAGGGAGCAGATATAAGTATTGGAGGGTCTGAGTATGATATTATATCACGGCAGTAACACGAAAGTGGAAACCCCGCAGATTATAATTTCAAATCGGTCTTTGGATTTTGGATCGGGATTTTATGTTACTTCGGACGAAGCACAGGCTGAGCGATGGGCAAAACTGCAGACAGCCCGCAGAAAAAAGGGAAAGGCGCAACTTTCGATTTATGATTTTGATGAGAAAAAAGCTGCTGAACTTAAGACTCTGTATTTTTACAGTCCGCAGGGCGATTGGCTGGATTTTGTGACTCAGAACAGAAAAAATGTGTACAACGGAGAGAAATTCGATATAGTAGTCGGCCCGGTGGCTAACGACACCACTATGACTGTCTTATCAGACTATATGGCCGGAAATATAACAGAGGAAGTTGCATTAATCTTGCTGAAGCCTCAGAAACTGGCGGATCAATATGCATTTTTGACATGGAAAGGCCTGCAGTGCCTGAAATATCTCGGAGGTAGGGAAGTATGAACAATAATACGAGGCCGTCAATTATGCAGAATTATGACGCTGAACTTGCCGAACTGATTTCAAGGAGAAGAGGCGTTTCGCTTATGGAGGGTCTGAGACTTTTTCTGAAATCGGAAACGCATAAAATGCTGCTTGATAACGAACTGAGATTGTGGTATTTCAGTCCGCTGGCTGTCTTTGATATGTGGGAAAACGAGGAAGCAACCGGAGACCCCGGCAATTCACTTTATCTGAGAGGTGATGAAATTGACGAAAGAATTTAAGTTTTTTGTATATCTGCTGGAAAGCTATGCTGCGCATAAAGGAACAACGGCAGATAAGGTTCTGAAAACACTGGACGACAGGAACCTTACACAATTCGTCTATGATATGTACGAGATGTATCACGTTGAAGCGATAGAAAACGCTTTTCTTGACATTGACAGTCTGATTGAGACCGGCAGGCCGGCATACTGATACAGAATAAATTTCATATAATATGAACAGTGTTCAGAGGGAGAGTTATGCTTCCTCTGAATTTTTGTGATTATAGGCCTGAAACAGTGATTTGTGCTTGACTTTTAACAAAAATAATATAGACTAATACTATAGGTGAGCTGCTTCTCACCTTATTAAATTAATAAAAACGGTGATGAAGAGGAGTAGTAATAAGAGCGCCTTACAGAGAGTGGAGTCTACAGGCTGAGAGCTTCGCAGGAATGTGTATTACGAAGGTTGCTTCTGAGTTTTGCGATAAATGAGTGTCTGCATATATGATATGCAGGAACAAAGGTGGTACCGCGGAAATATTTCGTCCTTTGCAGCCGGTCTGCAGAGGGCGTTCTTGTATCTGCAGAAAGGCAAAGTAAATTATTTTAACAAGGAGATATATCGAATGGAAAAAAACTTGGCAAAAACATATAATCCTAAGGATTTTGAAGACAGAATTTATGAGATGTGGGAGCAAAAAGGCGCTTTCAGAGCAGAGGTGGACAAGAGCAAGAAACCATACACTATCGTAATGCCGCCTCCAAACATTACAGGCCAGCTTCATATGGGACATGCCCTTGACCAGACTCTGCAGGACGTTCTTACAAGATGGAAGAGAATGCAGGGCTACAGCGCACTCTGGCTTCCGGGTTCAGACCACGCCAGCATAGCTACAGAAGTTAAGGTTGTAGACAAAATCAGAGCAGAGGAGGGCCTCGAAAAAGAAGATCTGGGCAGAGAAGAATTCCTCAAGAGAGCATGGGCTTGGAAAGAAGAATACGGCGGAAGAATTACAAAGCAGTGCCGTAAGCTTGGCGACTCATGCGACTGGGAAAGAGAACGCTTTACAATGGATGAGGGCTGCAACCGCGCAGTAAGAACTCTGTTTGTACAGCTTTACGAAAAGGGCCTTATATACAGAGGAAACCGCCTTATAAACTGGTGTCCTCAGTGCGGCACATCGTTATCTGATGCTGAGGTAGAGCACGAGGACAAAAACGGCAGGTACTGGTATTTCAGATACGATGCGGCGGAAGAGGGCGGAGAGCCTATGATAGTTGCAACCTCAAGACCTGAAACAATGTTCGGCGATGTGGCTATAGCAGTGCACCCTGATGACGAAAGATACAAGGATATGGTAGGCAAAAAAGTAATACTTCCGCTGGTAGGAACAGAAATTCCGATCATAGCTGACCCTTATCCCGATCCCGAAAAAGGAACAGGAGCAGTAAAAATAACTCCTGCCCATGACCCTAACGACTTTGAGGTGGGACAGAGACACAACCTCGATATGCCTTGCTGCATCAACCTTGATGCCACAATGAATGAGCTTGCGGGCAAATACGAGGGCATGGACAGATACGAATGCCGTAAGGCTTGGGTTGAAGATCTTGACAAAGCGGGATTTTTAGTAAAGACAGAAGAAAAAGTAATCCCTATGGGAGAATGCTACAGATGTCATACTACAGTTGAGTCAATGCTGTCAGACCAGTGGTTTGTTGCGATGGAGGAGCTTGCAAAGCCGGCTATCGAAGCAGCGAAGAACGGCGACTTAAAGCATGTGCCTGAGAGATTTGAAAAAATATATCTTCACTGGCTTGAGGAAATCAGAGACTGGTGTATCTCAAGACAGCTCTGGTGGGGACACAGAATTCCTGCGTACTACTGCCAGGATTGCGGCGAGCTTATGGTATGCCTTGACGAGCCTCACAAGTGTACTAAATGCGGCAGCACCAACATCAAACAGGACGAGGACGTACTTGACACATGGTTCTCATCAGCGCTGTGGCCGTTCTCAACACTGGGCTGGCCGGACAAGACAGAAGACCTTGACTACTTCTACCCTACAGACGTACTCGTAACAGGATACGATATAATATTCTTCTGGGTAGTAAGAATGGTATTCTCAGCGCTTGAAGTTATGGGAGAAGTTCCTTTCAAATATGTATATGTTCACGGTCTTGTAAGAGATGCTGAGGGCCGCAAGATGAGCAAGTCCCTCGGTAACGGCATAGACCCGCTTGAAATAATTGACCAGTACGGCGCTGACGCTCTCAGATTTATGCTTACAACAGGTATTACGCCGGGCAATGATATGAGATTTAAGACAGACAAGCTTGAATCCTCAAGAAACTTTGCAAACAAGCTGTGGAACGCTTCAAGATTCGTTATTATGAACCTGCAGAACGAAGACGGCAGCTTTAAGGACATAGCGAGCGGAGACATTTCACAGATGGCCTTAAAAGATGAGGACAAGTGGATGCTCTCAAGAGTAAACGAAGCTGTTAAATATGTTACAGCCGCAATGGACAGATTTGACCTTGCCCTTGCAGGACAGAAAGTTTACGATGTAATCTGGAATGAATACTGCGACTGGTATATCGAAATCGTTAAAGGCAGACTGTACGGCGACGATGAGGCGGACAAAAAAGTTGCAAGATTTGTACTCATAAGAGCATTAAAGGATATGCTTTCACTTCTTCACCCGTTCATGCCGTTTATAACTGAGGAAATCTGGAGCTACCTGCCAAAGGGAGAAATAAAGGCGGACAACCCTGAAAACTTCCTGATTAAATCAGACTGGCCGGTTTATGACGAGGCTCTTACATTTGAAGCTGAGACAGCAAGACTTGAGCTTGCAATGGAGGCTATCAGAGCTATCAGAAACATCAGAGCGGAAGCAGACGCTGCGCCGTCAAAGAAGCTCAGAGCAGTAATATATGCAGATGCGGCGGACATGGAGCTTGTTAAATCAGCCGAAAGATACATCAGGGGAATGGCAAACATCACAGAGATAGAATTTATCACAGATAAATCACAGGTTCCTGAAGATGTAATGTCTGCAGTAATTGCGGGAGCTGAAATATATATTCCGTCAGACGATCTGCTTGACTACAGGGCAGAGTTTGAAAGACTTACAAAAGAAAAGAAAAAACTTGAGGGCGAAGTGGCAAGAGTTACAGGCAAGCTTTCAAACGAGGGCTTTGTAAGCAAGGCTCCTGAAAAAGTAATCGCAGCCGAAAAAGAGAAAAAGGTTATGTACGAGGATATGCTTGCAAAGGTAACCGAAAGACTTGCCATGGTAGAAAAGAAATTATAATGGGCGCAATAGACAGAATAGAAGAATTCAATAAATTCGGCAGTATATTGGGACTCGAAAGAATGAGCGTGCTTATGGAGCTTCTTGGGAACCCCCAGGAAGCTCTTAAGTGTATTCATGTTGCAGGTACCAACGGCAAGGGCTCATGCTGCAGATATATATATGAGGCCCTTTTGGCAAACGGATACAGAGCGGGACTTTATACCTCGCCGTTTATAGAGGTGTTTAACGAGAGAATACAGCTTGACGGCAGCTATATATCCGATGCGGAGCTTGAAAAATATACAGCAATTGTCCTTGAAACTGTTGAAAAAATGATAAAAATGGGATATGATTCTCCTACAGAGTTTGAAGTAATAACAGCAGTTGCATTTGTATACTTCAAAGAGGCCGGAGCAGACTTTGCAGTGCTTGAGGTAGGTCTTGGAGGCAGAGGCGATTCAACCAATATAATTAAGAAGCCTCTTGTCAGTATCATAACATCAATATCCCTTGACCATACCGACAGACTGGGAGATACAATAGAGCAGATAGCTGCCGAAAAGGCCGGCATAATCAAACCGGAAGTTCCGGTTATATCAAATGTGTCAGACCCTGCGGCGGCGAAAGTCATAGCGGGAGAATCCTACAGACAGGGGTGTCTGTTTACAGACGCATCTAAGATAAAGCCTAAATATATGTCAGAGCATCTGGGAGGCTCGATCATTGACCTTGAGATAATGGGTACAGACTACAGTGGAGTCGAGATTTCAATGACAGGCGAGCATCAGATAAGCAATCTGACAGCGGCGCTTGCGGCCATAGAGCTTTTGAGAAAACAGAGAATAGTTAAAATAAACCGCAGCGACCTTTACAGAGGACTCAAAAAAGCTGTACAGATAGGACGCTTTGAAATAATATCGGAGAAGCCGTATATAATACTTGACGGAGCGCATAATGAAGCGGGAGCCAAGGCGCTGGCAGACACAATGGCGAAATACTTCGGCAGAAGCAGAGTGCTTATGGTCTGCGGCATACTTGCAGACAAGGACGTGGACGGAATTCTTGATAATTTCACACGCATAGCTTCACATTTTATTGCCTGCGAGCCTGTAAGCGACAGGAAGCTTGATGCGGGCAGTCTGCAGGCAAAAGTACAGGAGCGCTTCTGTGACTGTGAGGTGGCAGTCTCACCGGAAGAGGCGGTGGCTGCGGCAGAGAGTATTAAGGGTGACTACGATGCGGTTTTATATGCAGGATCGTTATACCTGATTGGGGAAATAAGGAGGATTCTTGGTGATGAGTGCAATGAAACAAAAAAAGGTACTTCTGTTTTATAATCCGTTTTCGGGAAACGGAATGTTTAAAAACAATCTGGACCATATTATTGAGAGGTATCAGAGGGAAGGTTATCTTGTAATACCTGTAAGAGCAGAAAAAGGCAAGACATTAAACCGACTGCTGCCGGAAATAGATCAGGAGGAGTTCAGACAGGTTATTGTTGCAGGCGGTGACGGCACTATCAATATATGTGTCAATGCGCTTCTCAAAAACAATATAGACCTGCCTATCGCAATATTTCCGTCAGGGACAGCCAACGACTTTGCATCATACTTTGAAATGCCTGATACCATAGATGCTATGATAGATGTTGCTCTGGGAGATTATCAGGTGCCTGTCGATGTGGGCATGGTAAACGGCAAATACTTCATCAATGTTGCAGCTATGGGCAATATGGTTGACGTGAGCCAGAA
The DNA here is from genome assembly GCA_934256595.1 of uncultured Clostridia bacterium. Taxonomy (GTDB): domain Bacteria; phylum Bacillota; class Clostridia; order Peptostreptococcales; family Anaerovoracaceae; genus UMGS973. Next base: position 4,027 of record CAKQOW010000025.1, on the reverse strand, counting down.
AACAGACCCTGTGCTCAAGAATACTCTGGGAAGATTTGCTTACTATCTCAAGGGCGCGTCCGAGGTTACGGAGCTTAAACCTATAGATGTGAAGCTGACAACACCGGAGAATATTTACGAAGAGGAAATGTTCTTTATGATAGTTATGAACGGCACGTCTGCGGGAGGTTTCAAGAATGTTTCACCTGACAGTGAGATAAATGACGGACTGTTAAATGTTATACTGTTCCGCAAGATGCCCATACTGGAAATGGTTCCTCTCGGAATTAAAGTGCTTCAGGGCGTGCATCTTAATGATCACAGGGTTCTTACCTTCAAGACAGACAGACTTCTGATAGAGTCGGATGTGGACATACCGACAGATGTTGACGGAGAGCACGGCGAAAAGCTTCCTCTTGACTTTTCTGTACTGCACGACAAAATCAGAGTGTTTGTAACCAAAGCGGAGCGTGACTACTATGAAAGATTTAAAAATAGCGGAGACTAAAGACTACGACAGGCTTGTGCCCATGTTTATAGCAAACAGGCTTGAGTTCAGCGAAGATGAGCCGGTACCCACAGATATAATCAAGTGCTGGCAGCTTACAGATGAGGCGGGAAGCCTGCAGGGCGGCGCGGTGCTTGCTCTGCGCGAGGGAGAGTTTATCGTTGACGGAATAGCTGTAAACGAGCCATACCGCAAAACAGGAGCAGGAGCACAGTTTCTGGACTGCATTATAGATGAAACATTAAAGAGAGGCGGCAGCAGCATATTTCTTGTTGCAAGAGCACCGGGATTTTTCAGAAAATCCGGTTTTGTCACCATTGAGAGAGATGATGCTCCTCAGTTCTTTGAATGTTTTACCTGTCCCCAGTACGGCACAGAGTGCAGACCTGAGGTTATGAGGCTTGATATTAAATAGTATGAATAAAACAAATCCTTTCTAATAAAATGTAACATACACTTTTATTGGGGAGGATTTTTTAATGGAGAGGCTGGAAACAAATATTGCCGTTCTGACAGGTGAAATTACAGGAGAACTTATATTGAGTCATAAGACATATGGTGAAACCTTTTACCAGCTGGAATTGTCCATTGACAGAAGAAGCGGCTACAGAGATGCAATTAATGTAATGATTTCAGACAGGCTGCTTTTTGACAAGACTTTAAACAAAGGCGATATGCTTCATATAAACGGGCAGGTGAGAACCTACAACACGGCGGTAAACGGAAAAAACAGGCTCAACGTTGTGGTATTTGCAAGGGAGCTTGAGGTTCTTGAGGATATAGAGTACTACCAGAATGAAATATATCTTGAAGGCTATATCTGCAAGCCGCCGGTAAAGAGAACCTCGCCGCTGGGCAGGGAAATATGCGACATTATGCTGGCTGTCAACAGAATGTACAATAAATCCGATTACATACCCTGTATTGCGTGGGGCAGAAACGCATCCTATGCGGCTGCCATGGAGGTCGGAGAAAAAATCTGCATAGAAGGCCGTATTCAGTCAAGGCAGTACAACAAGAAAGACAGCGAGGGAAATGTGGCGGTGCATACGGCATATGAAGTGTCGGTAATCAAAATAGATGAAGCCGGGCAGAATGATAAAGACGAAATTATATGATTTAACGACTTGAAAAAATCACAGCCGTAATTTATAATTTTATTCAGTAAAGTCCAACCAAAAGACAAAGAAAGGGAACACAGCGCACAGGCTGTGCAGGTAGAATATGTATTCAATCGAAGAAATAAGAAAAACAGACAGTGAGATAGCAGAGGCTATAGAAGCCGAGGTCGCAAGACAGAACTCACATATCGAGCTTATTGCCTCAGAAAACTGGGTAAGCAAGGCTGTTATGGCAGCAATGGGCTCACCGTTTACAAACAAATATGCCGAAGGTTATCCGGGCAAAAGATACTACGGTGGCTGTGAGTGCGTTGATGTGGCCGAAAATCTGGCAATAGAGAGAGCAAAGAAGCTCTTTGGCTGTGAATATGTCAATGTGCAGCCTCATTCGGGAGCGCAGGCGAATATGGCTGTATTCTTTGCGGTATTAAAGCCGGGAGATACTTTTATGGGTATGAACCTATCAGACGGCGGACATCTTTCACACGGAAGCAAGGTTAATATGTCGGGCAAATATTTCAACCCGGTTGCATATGGCGTTGATGAGAACGGATTTATAGATTATGATCAGGTGCGTCAGATTGCACTTGAATGCAAGCCTAAGATGATAGTTTGCGGAGCAAGCGCATACTGCAGAGCTATTGACTTCAAAAGACTCAGAGAGATTGCAGACGAGGTTGGAGCTTATCTGATGGCCGATATTGCGCATATTGCAGGACTGGTTGCAGCAGGACTTCACCAGAGCCCGATAGAATATGCACATATAACTACAACCACTACTCACAAGACTCTCAGAGGACCGAGAGGCGGTATGATCATGAGCAGTCAGGCTGTTGCCGATGAGCTTAAATTAAACAAAGCGCTGTTCCCCGGAATACAGGGCGGACCGCTGATGCATGTTATAGCTGCAAAGGCAGTATGCCTCAAGGAAGCGCTGCAGCCGGAGTTCAAGGTATATCAGCAGAATATCGTTGCAAACGCAAAGGCATTAAGCGAGGGCCTTATCAAGAGAGGTATATCAATAGTATCAGGCGGTACAGATACACATCTGATGCTGGTTGACCTTGTTGATACAGGCATTACAGGCAAGGAGATGGAGGCTCTGCTTGAAGAGGCAAACATCACATGCAACAAGAACACTATTCCAAACGACCCTCAGTCACCTAACGTTACAAGCGGTGTCAGACTTGGAACTGCAGCCGTAACTTCAAGAGGTATGAATACAGAGGATATGGACAAACTGGCAGAGGCAATCTCACTTGTAATCAAAGATGCGGACAGCAGAGAGAAAGCAAAGCAGATAGTTGCAGAGCTTACAGCTAAATATCCGCTTAACGCATAGTGGCAGATATGAGATAAAGAATATCAAAAAGGCATATCGTAAAGGTATGTCTTTTTTGCTGCTTTTCAATAAAGAGTGCTGTAATATACAGACCGGCAGAAGAACGATATATCATTCCATACAGCAATATATATCAGGATATGTAAGATAGAATTATAGCTGTGCCTATATTTCTCGAAACTTATACAAAAAACTTTTAACGAAAATCACCTCTGACTGTTTTCCTGCAGCTATTAAAATTTCAAGGCGCAGCGTAATTTTAAAAAAAGAATTGACGGTAAAAACGAGATGTAGTAAAATGGTAGCATAGACAATTTATGAAAACGCACAGATAGGCCGTTTAGGCTGAATTAAGTTTCAGCTTAAGCGGTTTTTACTGTGCGTTTTTTGCTTTCTGAAAATAAAAGGAGAAAAAAATGAGCAGAAAAAAACGAAAAAAGAAGAAACAAACTAAGAAAAAACAAAATGAAAGCGCAAAGAACAAGGACGATTTCAGACCTTTTACAAATGACTTTGTATTTACCATGGTAATGAGGGATCCTGATATTTGTAAAGGGATTGTGGAGCTGCTACTCCTAGATGAGGAGATAGGTGAGATAAAAATAGCAACGGCGGATAATTCCTTGCCTGACAAGGCAAAGGAGCCGGAGGTAGTACCGCAGGCAAGCCTTGATTTCGGAAAAGATATGCGAGGAGTCAGGTTCGAGAATGGGCTTGTCCCAATATGTGTAAGCATATTGATGGAAAGGCCTTCTGCAAACGGTTCACCAGCTTTAGCTGGCTATGAACCGACTGCACTTTGCCGTAAAGCACCACGCACTGAAGTGCTGTGCTTCTGACAGGGGGCTTACCAGCAGCTCATACTTCGCTGGGTTAAGTCTCCCTGGACACTGACTGCCTTGAAAAAAGCAGTAAATTCAAAGATCTGAAAACCACCTATGTCGTGTTTATATGCACTTTTGACTATTTCAGTCTTGATGAGCCAATGTATGTTGCAGAAAGCTATATTCGCAAGAACAACTTGCATTTTGATGACGGGACAAGTAAAATATTATTGAATACAAAATGTTCTCCGGA
>CAKQOW010000024.1 GCA_934256595.1 uncultured Clostridia bacterium | reverse complement strand
AAAATAAAAAAAGGAACAGGCATTGTTTTGTCGAATAAGAATATGTGATTTTTTCGCAGGAGGTAAGAATGTCTGTTTACGAGAATGCAGTTGAAGAAATTAAAAGCAGGTGTAATATCGTTGATGTCATAGGACAGGTTGTCACCCTCAAAAAAGCAGGGAGCAATTACAAGGGCGTTTGCCCGTTTCATAACGAAAAGACACCTTCTTTTGTTGTTTCCGAAAGCAAACAGATATTTACATGCTTCGGCTGCGGAGCAACAGGTGACGTGTTTGAATTTGTAAAACGCTATTACAATCTGGACTTTAACGAAGCCCTCGAAAAGCTTGCCAAGGAATACGGAGTCAGGCTTGAGCACAGGGGAGGCAGAAACACCGAAAAAAAAGACAGACTGTATGAGATAAACAGGCTTGCGGCCAGATTTTTCTTTAAATCAATAGCAAGCGCCAGCAGTCCGGGATACAGATATATGACGGACAGAGGCATCAAATATGAAACCATTAAAACATTCGGCATAGGCTATGCCGATGACAAATGGGACAGTCTGTACAGATATATGACAGAGCAGGGAATTGATGCGGATACTCTTGTGGAGATAGGCCTTTTATCAAAATCCAAGGGCAAATATTACGACAAATTCAGAAATCGCGTTATATTTCCGATAATAAACACCAGAGGCAAGGTCATAGGTTTTGGCGGCAGGATTATAGGCGAGGGTATGCCTAAATATCTAAATTCGCCCGAGTCACCCATATTCCTCAAAAAAAACAACCTTTACGGTTTGAACCTTGCAAGACAGGAGATATCAAAAGAGGACTGCGCCATACTTGTCGAGGGGTATATGGATGTGGTATCGCTTTACCAGAGCGGTATCAAAAACGTGTCGGCATCGCTGGGTACGGCGCTTACCGAAAATCAGGCGAAGATGCTCAAGCGGTACACCAGAAACGTTGTGCTGTCCTATGACTCGGATAATGCGGGGCAGGCAGCGGCGCTGCGTGGTATAGACATACTTTACGGCGAGGGGTGTAGAGCGAGAGTTCTGCACGTTACAGACGGCAAGGACCCTGACGAGTTCGTAAAGAAAAAAGGCAGACAGGCATTTTTAGAGCTTGTGGACAGCTCCCTTGCATATGCGGACTACAAAATCGAGGTTCTAAAAAGCCGCCACAACCTTAACGAAACCGATGGCAGAATTGAATTCGTAAAGGATGCCGTAGCGGCGCTTCAGGATTTAAGACCTGCCGAAAGGGATATATATATCAAAAAAATAGCGGCGGAGGCAAAAATATCGGAGGGCGCTATAAGGCTTGAATTTCGTGGCAATAATAAAGATGAGCAGACTGAGCGCAGCAGAGCGCCGGAGAGAAACAGCGCAGAGCAGGAGCCTGCAGGGGACATATCTCCGATTGAAAAAAATCTCATAAAACTTATTATAAATGACAGCAGAACCTTTGAGACAATACGGCCTTACAGATACATATTCAAAAGCCGTGAGGGCGAGAATATATTCAGCAGTATTGAAGCAATGTATACAGACGGAGAGGATATAGACATAAACAAGCTTGCAGACAGCCTTGATGAGCAGACTATCGCGGTATTCAGAAATATAGTCGATAACGTATATCTTGGCGGCAAGGATCAGGAAATACTCGAGGATTGTATTATTACCTTGGAAATAGAAAAACTCCGGGACAGATATGAAGAGATAAGCACAATAATAGAGCTTGCCGATGAAACCGAAAATAAGGAAAAAATAAGGCAGCTTATGACAGAACAGATGGAAATACAGAAACTGATGCAGCAGATGAAAGAAAGGGGATAGAAGCATATGGCCTACAATGAAGCAGATGAAAACAAAAAGAAAGAGTGTATAACCCTGCTCAAAGAAAAAGCAAAGAGCAAGGGCGGCAAGCTTTCCTACGGAGAGATTTCAGAAATAATAGGAAATCTCGATATGGATAAGGATTTTATCGACGATATGTACGAAAAAATAATGAACATGGGTATTGAGATAGAATCCGAAATGGAAATCAGAAACGATGATAATGATATAGAGCCTGATGAGGCGGAGCTTCTTAACCTTGATGTAGACGAAATTGAACACGATGACGATATGGTTATAGAGGACGGAAGTGTTGACCTTGAGGCGTCACTTCCTAAGGGAATTACAGTAGATGACCCTGTAAGAATGTATCTCAAGGAAATCGGCAAGGTGCCTCTGCTTTCAGCAGATGAGGAAATAGAGCTTGCCAAAAAAATGGAAAAGGGCGATGAGGAAGCAAAGAAAAAGCTTTGTGAAGCCAATCTGAGACTTGTAGTCAGCATCGCCAAGAGATATGTAGGCAGAGGTATGCTGTTCCTCGACCTTATACAGGAGGGAAACCTGGGTCTTATCAAGGCTGTAGATAAATTCGACTGGCGAAAGGGCTATAAATTCTCCACATATGCGACATGGTGGATAAGACAGGCTATTACACGTTCCATAGCGGATCAGGCCAGAACTATCAGAATACCGGTTCATATGGTTGAAACCATAAACAAGCTTATCAGGGTTTCAAGACAGCTGCTTCAGGAATACGGACGTGAGCCGTCGCCTGATGAGATTGCAGCAGAGATGGATATTTCCGAAGACAAGGTCAGAGAAATATTAAAAATAGCCCAGGAGCCTGTTTCACTTGAAACTCCTATAGGTGAAGAAGAGGACAGTCATCTGGGAGATTTCATACCTGACGAGGAGGTTCCGGCTCCGGCAGAAGCTGCGGCGTTTTCAATGCTCAAGGAGCAGCTTGTTGAGGTGCTTGACACACTTACCGAAAGAGAACAGAAGGTATTAAAGCTTCGTTTCGGTCTTGAGGACGGCAGAGCCAGAACTCTTGAAGAAGTAGGCAAGCAGTTTGACGTAACAAGAGAAAGAATAAGACAGATTGAGGCAAAGGCTCTGAGAAAGCTCAGACATCCCAGCAGAAGCAAGAAATTAAAGGACTACTTAGAATAAATGATAGCTTTGACAGACAGGCTGCAGATGATAGCAGACGAGATAAATACAGGAGAAACCATGGCAGACATAGGTACGGATCACGGTTTTTTACCTATTTATCTCTGGGAAAACAGAATATGCCCCAAGGTTATAATGGCTGATGTCAGCAAAGGCTCGCTTGACAAGGCGAGAGACAACTGCAATATGCTTTATCCCGGCGAAACCTTTGATCTGAGACTGGGAAACGGTCTTGAAGTCCTGTCGGACGGTGAGGTTGACGATGTTGTAATCGCAGGCATGGGCGGTATACTGATGACTCAGATACTGGCTGCTGATATGGCTAAGACCAAGAGCATAGGTAAATATGTGCTGCAGCCGAGGATATCTGCAGGAAGACTCAGACACTGGCTCCTGTCAAACGGTTTCAGTATTACAGGTGACAGGCTTGTCAGAGAGGGCAGATTTATATGCAATATCATAACCGCCATAACGCAGGCAGACAGAAATCTGACAAAGCTTCAGGAGAATATATCGTTTTTCTCATCACTTGCTGAAGACGACATACGCCTTGAGATGCCGCTATGGCTTGCAGAGGAGCCACTGGGCAGGGAATTTATACAGAGAAGAGTAAATTCAGAGAAAGATATACTGGAGCAGCTTAAACAGAGCAAAGATAACAGTAAACAAATTATAGTAAACCAAAACCTAGAATATCTGGAGGGACTGCTAAATGAAACTGTATGACCTTATAAACAGACTGGACAGCATAGTTCCTGAGGAAACACAGGAAAGCTGGGACAACAGCGGAATACAGATAAACTGCGGCAACAGAGAAATCAGAAGAGCTCTCGTGGCGCTGGAAATAACCTTTGAGGTTATAGAGGAGGCCGTAAGAGAAAAAGCCGACCTGATTATAACTCATCACCCCCTTATATTTACCGGCGTCAAAAGCATTGATGCGGATGAGGTAAAGGGCAGATACATAATAGACCTTGTAAACAACGGCATATCCGTATATTCACTGCATACCAACTTCGACAAGGCTCCGGAAGGCAACAACGACTATATTGCAGATATCCTTGATCTTGACGAGATATTTCCGCTGATTATAGACGGCTGTGAAGATGAAATCACAAGAACAGGCTACTGCAGACAGACAAGTCTCCTAGAGCTTGCGCATAAGCTGGCTGACGGGCTTGAAATAGACAGAAGCTTTGTTACAATCACAGGCGAGCCGGATACTCCGGTAAGCAAGGTGGGAATATGCAGCGGCGCAGGATCAGAATACATAGAGCCTGCAATGAAAAACGGCTGTGATGTGTTTGTTACGGGAGATGTCAAATATCACGAGGCGATTAATGCCAGAGAAATGGGCATGTGCGTTATAGATGCAGGCCATTTCGGTACGGAGAGGATATTTGCAGATGCGTTTACAGAGCTGATGCTTTCAAATGAGCTTACGGAAGTGGATTTTATCAGAAGCAGTATAGATATAAATCCGTTTGAAAAAATTTAATATTATTCGGGCAGGCAGACAATCGCAGGCCGTAAGGCGTGAGGAAAGTCCGGGCTCCACAGGGCGAGGATGCCAGATAACGTCTGGTGAGGGTAACCTTAAGGAAAGTGCAACAGAAACATACCGCCGAAACAGTTTGGCTGTGGCAAGGTTGAAATGGTGAGGTAAGAGCTCACCGGCAGTATGGTAACATGCTGGCCGTGTAAACCCCATTCGGAGCAAGACCAAAAGCGGGCATAAAAGGCGGCTGCCCGTCGCTGCCCGGGTTGGTGGGTCGCTTGAGCCTGCTGGTGACAGCAGGTCTAGATAGATGATTGTCTGATACAGAACCCGGCTTACAGCCTGCCCGAATATGTTATAAATATGAACCCTCTGAGGTTCTTTTTGTATAAAGGGCAGGTAACATTATGTCAGAAGAACGAAAAATAGAATGGATAAAGGATACCCCTCTGGGCATCAGCATATATTCGGCGGACAGGATACCTACACAGCTTCATGAGAATATGCTGGAGATAATATTCTGCCTTAAAGGTGAGATTACACTGTCATACGGCTATGAGGACATACCTTTGAGATCGGGAGAGTTTGTGTCTATAGACAAGGACGCCTATTATCTCTGTGACGGGGCGGATAACATATGTATATCCTTTTATATTGATCTTAACAGTTTTGAAATAAAATATCCGTTTATTACGGCAGCCCTGTTCGTATGCGAGGGAATAGGCAGAAATCTTGACAGAGCAGATTTCAGACAGCTCAAAGGCACGCTGATTTCACTGCTTAAATATCTGGCCGATACCCCTGAGCCTGACAGGAGCAGAATAAATGATATAACAGAACGGATAGTTAAAATGTTCATAAGCAGATTTGATATACTGTTTTTCTGGTATATAGACCCTGACGGGGTGACAGAGGAGCTTATGGACAGATACCACAGGATAAACACCTATATGTATGAACATTTCACAGAGAACATAACCGTAAATAATCTTGCGGATGAGCTTAATCTTACTCCCGGCTATGTGTCCGAATATCTGCGAAAAATCTCGGTAGGTTTCAGAAATATGCTTTCCTACAGGAGAGCCAATATGTCGGAGCCGCTGCTGCTTGACACCGACAGCACTATAGTGCAGATATCCGAGGAGTGCGGATTTTCAGACGTAAAGTATTTTTACAGCGCCTTTAAGAAATGGTATAATTGCACACCTGCGCAGTTCAGAAAGAAATACGGAGCCAATACGGCAAAAGAAAACACGCTTTCGTATTATTCACTTGAAGATATTAAAGACGAACTGAACGGCAGTCTTGTTAATCACTATCTGGAAATGTTTTTAAAATAACTGAAAAGGTAAACAAAATGATTGAGAAAATAACAGAAAACGAATGGAAATTCATAAACGAGATAGTGCTCCAGATCCATGGCAGCGACGATATAGACAGTATGAGAAAAGAGATGTTTGATATGCTTCAGTATCTTGTCAGGTTTGATTACGGCGCATTTTTCCTGTGCACAGACGGCGGAGTTACAAATCCTGTGGGATATAATATTTCAAAAGAGGAGCTTGAAACAGATAGCGGCCGGCTGGAGAAAATAAACCCTCTCAGAACCCTTAAAAATCTTATGATGGACTCCAAGCATCCGGCAATAAGAGTAAGCGAGTATATGTTTGAAGAAAAGCTTGAAGATACGGAATACTATAATCTGATCTGGAAACCTAAACATATCAGGTATTCAATTCTGGCAGGTATAGGGTATAAGGGGAAAGCTCTCGGCTCAATAAATCTGTACAGGACAGATGATAAAAACGACTTTTCGGATAAGGATCTTGAAATAGTGAATATCCTGAAAGCTCATCTGAATATAAGGCTGTACAGAGAAAGCGAGCCTTACAGACTAAAACCTGCAGACAGCAGTCTGAAAACCATATATGGACTTACTGACAGAGAAACTGAAATTATTGAACTTTGGAGCAGAGGACTTACGGATAACGAAATAAGCGACAGACTTGCCATTTCAAAGAACACATTAAAAAAGCATATAAGTAATGTGTTCAGCAAACTTGAGATAAACAGCAGAGTTGAATTGCTGAAGATTATTTCATCATCAGGTGAAAACGAATAATATGAAACAGAAGTAAAGACCGCAGGCAGTAATAATGGGATAAACATCATTATGCTGCCTGTTTTTTAGTGAGCTGAATACTAAAAAAGAATTATATATAAATCAAAAGCAGTATACAGAGTATTACAAAAATAATAAAAATGTGTGTTTTAAAAAAATGCAGAAGTTTTATTATAATATACATAAGATTTAGACAACTTGGGAGGTGAAGCAAATGACATGTTCCATAAAAACCGAAGCAGACAGAATATATACGAACGGCAGCTTCTATTGCACAGATATGAAAGGTGCGCCAAAGCACTATGAAGCGGTTGCAATAAAAGACGGCAGATTTATATATGTGGGAAGCAATGATGAAGCTGCTTCATTCAGAGGAGATAATACAGAGGTAACAGAGCTTGACGGAAAAATGGTTATACCGGGACTGTCAGATGCCCATCTGCACCCGTCTATGCTTGCAAATCAGACCTTCAGCTATGACCTTTACGGACTTGAGGCTGAGGAAGGCAAAACAAGAGATGATTATCTCAATTACTATCTGGATAAAATCAGCGGATATGTCAAAGCAAATCCTGACAAAGAACTTATAAGGATTGCGGGAATAAACGCATATCTGTTTGTACAGGACGGAGGAGCATATCCTACAAAAGAGGATCTTGACAGAATATGCAGCGACAGACCTGTCATAGTCAGATCCTACTGTATGCATTACGGCTGGTTTAACAGCAAGGCTCTTGAAATTGCAGGAATAGACAAAAATACTCCGGATGTCAGAGGCGGAGTTATCATCAGAGATAAAGAAGGTAATCCCACAGGATTTTTTCAGGAGGCAGATGCAATAAATCTTGTTATCGAGGGTATACCGGGAGGAGATTATACCGTAGATGAATACAAGGAGGCAATTCAAAGCTTTCAGAGCAATATAGCGGCGCCGTTTGGCATAACAATGATATTTGACGCCCTTGCAACGCCAAATGCCAAGGAGGCATACAGACAGCTTGTCAGAGAAGAAAAGCTCACACTGAGGGTCAGAAGTCAGGAATATATCAAGCCTTCCTATGACAACGACACTATAGACAAAATATGCGAGAGGTTCGGCAGAGATGACGAGGGCGATGACTATAAGGTGAATGCCGCCAAGTTCTTTATGGACGGAGGCGGACTGAACTTTTACCTTACTGAGCCGTATGAAAAATCTGCGCTTGAAGCGGCGGGACTTTCCGAGGATTACGTATCGCAGCCTTTATGGACAAAACAGGAAATGGAAAACGCTTTTCTTAAAGTATCTCAGGCAGGATATCAGATACATGTGCACGCAATGGGTGACGGAGCAGTTAAGCATACACTTGACGGATTTGAATACATAAACCGGCAGACCGGAAAAAACGGTAACCGCAATGTTATAGCTCATGTAATGATGATTAGAGAAGAGGACAAAAAAAGATTTGCAGATCTTGAGGCAATAGCTTCAATGCAGCCTATGTGGGGAGCGGTGGAAACAGTGTATGAGTTTGGATATCAGTCGTCTTTCGGCAAAAAAAGACCGCAGTATTTCTTCCCGCTTAAATCACTTCTTGATGAAGGCGTAATAATTGCTTTCGGAACTGATTTCCCTATAGGAGGTATGATAAATCCGTATCAGGGGCTGCAGACAGCAATGACAAGAGCAGTCGGAAAATCCTATCCTATGTATGAAAAATACAAGGACTGTAAAATGGGACCTGAAGACAATCCGACAAGGGAATGTCTGTCACTGAATGAAGGAATAGCAGCGCTTACAATCTGGGGTGCATACCAGCATGGGCTTGAAAATGTAACCGGCTCCTTTGAAGTCGGCAAATCGGCGGATATGGTTGTTTTATCAAACAATCTTGAAGAATGTGATATTCTGGATTATGAATTAACGGTATCGGAAGAAACAGTTTTCAAAGGCATAACAGTCTTTAAAAGATAAATTGCAATTATTCTATTTTTTATGAGGAGGGATCACAATGAAATCACTATCGTTCAAAGATGAAAACGGTAAGTTCTATTACGGCTGGTGGATAGTAATAGCCGCCGCCATAGTAACGGGACTTGTTTACAGCGCAATTGTATCAGTAACCGGTGTGTTTATGCTCCCTGTTACTGAAGATCTTGGTCTTTCTGTTGCGGCATATTCTCTTTATCTGACAGTAATGTCCGTTACAGGAATTGTAACTCTTGCGATTATATCAAAGTTTCTTAATGAAAAACATATTAAGAAAATAATGATTATTGCAGGTATCATAGGTGTAATATCCTTCATAGGCTTTGCGGCAGCAAAAAATGTATGGATGTTCTATATCTTCGCAGTACCGCAGGGATTCTGTTTCGCAGCAATGACTATGACTCCATGTCAGCTTCTTGTATCGAACTGGTTTGGCGAAAAAGCCAAGGGCAGAGCAATCAGCCTTTTCCTTACAGGCATGACTCTTGTTTATCTGCTTGAGTTCAATATTCTGAGCAAGGTGGTTGTTTCAATGGGCTGGAGAGCCGGATATATTATGCTGGCAGTATGTGTTGCAATAGGCGTAATTGTAGCAGCTGCGCTTGTTTCATGGAGCCCCGAAAAGAAAGGTATCAGGAGAATCGGAGATCTTGACGAATCGGAACTTCAGGCTATGCAGTCATCCGTATTAAAAGGCATTGACTTTAAAGTTGCAATCAGGAAACCTATCACATGGCTTGTACTTATATCGTGTACTCTGGCAGTAATCGCATCGAGTTCAATACTTCAGCATGGAATTCCTACTATGGTAATAAGCGGATTCACACCTGAACAGGCTACGGGAATCATATCCGTACTTTCACTTGTAATGCTGTTCACAGGTCCTGTTATAGGAGTTATATGTGACAAATGCAGACTTACGGTAGCAGCGGTGGGAACTGCAGCAAGCTTTGCAATATCTGCTGTGGGACTATCCATAATGGCTGCTTCTCAGGCAGGAATGTGGATATTCTGCATATTCTATATCCTTGGAGTACCTACAATTAATATAATTTCACCGCTTCTGATGAACTATATGTATGGTGAAAAGGATATGCCAAGACTTATAGGTTATGTGAATATGTTCATAGCAATAGGCGGGGCTATCGGCGCAGCAGGACTTGGAGCCCTCTATGAGCACTATGGCTCATATCAGACGCCATGGCTTATAATTGCGGCAGTACTTGCGCTTGTTGCAGTGATAAGAGCAGTAGCGACAACAAAGAAAAGAAAATACAATCCGGAAACGGATATGTAATATAATTTAGAATTTTGCAAGGAGAAAACTTCGGGAAACCGGAGTTTTTCTCTTGCAACAGATTAGCTTTTTTCGTGTTAAAAACATAAAAAACGTCAATAAAATGTCATTGATTTTAATATTGATTTAAAGTATTCTGAAAACACAGAAGAAAATTAAAAATACAAATATATGAGGAGAATAATTATGGCAGCTGCAGATTTGGTTTTAAAAAACGGAAAAATATTTTCTGTAAGAGAAGACAGCTCGCTGATAAGAGGTGAGGCTGTAATTATAAAAGACGGAATAATAAATAACATATGCAGTAACGATGAAGCATTAGAATTTGCAGGAAACGCTACAGAAATCATAGACTGCGGGGGCAACACCATACTGCCGGGACTGTGCGATGCACACTGTCATCCGTCGATTGCGGCGGCTGTTTATGCAGGCTGCGATCTGTTCGGAATATATATACAGGAAGGCGAAACTCCCGATGAGGTAATAGATAAATATCTTGCAAGACTTAAATCATTTGTTGACAGTCACCCGGATAATACTCTGATAAGAGGTACAGGCTGGGTGCAGGGTAATTTCATTACAGACAGGAAGCCTGCAAGACAGGACCTTGACAGGATATGCAGCGACAGACCTGTAATACTGGAGTCATTCTGCCAGCATTCCCTGTGGGTAAACACAAAAGCCCTTGAGATTGCAGGGATAGATAAGGATACTCCCGATGTATATGCAGGGGAGATAGTAAGAGATGAGAAGGGCAATCCTACAGGATACTTCCGGGAGCCGGAGGCTATGGATCTAATCAAGATGAATGTTCCGGGATATGATTTTTCAGTTGAGGAATACAAGGACGCTTTTTTGTTCTATCAGAGTGAATTTGCGAATAAATACGGTGTGACGCTTGTTCAGGACTGCTTGCACAGCGACAATGCCAGAGAAGCGTATGTACAGCTTGCAAAGGAAGGAAAGCTTACGGTCAGGGCAAGAGGCGTATATATGCTTGAACCCGGAGCTTTCAGTGAACAGCTGCCTCAGTTCATAAACCGCAAGGGAAGTGATGATGTCGGCAAGGATTTCAGAATTGATACGATTAAGATATTTGCAGAGGGGATGTTTGTATTAAATGAGCCTTTTACAGAGGAATTTATATCAGAAAACGGTATGCCGAAAGGATACAGAGGAACTCCGTACTGGAATGATGAGGACCTTGAGAAATCCATAGAAGAGTCTATGAAAGCAGGCTTTGATGTTCATATTCACGCTATGGGAGATGCATCGGTGCATCAGGCAGCGAAGTGTATCAGAGCTGCGCAGGATAATACAGGAATTAAAAAGAGAAATGTAATAGCTCATCTTATGCTGGTGGATGATGAAAGCTTTGAGAACATGGAAAAAGCAGACATCATAGCAAACTGTCAGCCGAGATGGATGGTATATGACTCGGATATAGCGGGAATGTTTCCGATGATAGGAGAGGAGAGGTCGCTTAGGTCTTATCCATTGAGAGAGTTCCTTGATAGAGGGATAACAGTGGCGTTTGGAACAGACTTCCCTGTGACACCGCCGCCTGACACAATGCACGAGGTACAGTGCGCGATGACAAGAAGCGTATTTCCTGATGCGCCCGACTATGATAAATTCAAGGGTAAAGTCTTAGGAAATGAGAAGCCCGCAGAGCTTAAAGAGGCGGTTAAGTCGCTGAGCATAAACGGCGCATATCAGATGAACCTTGAAGACATTACAGGAAGCATAGAGGTCGGAAAATCAGCAGACCTTGTAATACTTGACAGCAATCTGGAGGACGCTCCGGTTGATGAAATATACAGCATTGCAGTTGAAAAGACAATATTCAAAGGCAGAGTTGTATATAATAGATAGTTTTAAAACTACATTGCAATAATTCTAAATTATATTACAGGAGGAAATTAAAATGGAAGGAAACACAAACGTAGCTGCTGCTGACAGCAGAGAACTGAAACGTGTCCTGAAGCTGCCTACACTGGTTTGTCAGGGACTCGCATATCTTTGTCCTGCGTGTGTACTGATGTATTACGGAATAATAAATCAGCTTACAAACGGACATTTTCCATTAACCCTTATAGTTGCCGGTGTGGCAATGACTCTTACAGCATTAAGCTATGCAAAAATGTGCAGGAAATACCCTGTGGCAGGCTCTGTTTACAGCTATGTCAGTAAATCCATAGGACCAAGACTTGGATTTGCAGCCGGCTGGACAATGATGCTTGACTACTTCCTGCTGCCGATGACATGTTATCTGTCACTTGGACTTTATTTGAATATACTTGTCCCTGCAGTTCCTGTATGGGCATGGATAATAATCGGTGTAATCTTTGTTGCAGTATGTAACTATGTCGGAGTAACAATAGCGGGATTTATGAACACTATCAATGTTGCAGCACCTATACTTGCGCTGGTTGCTACAATTGTTGGCATTATAGTATTCATTGCCAAGGGCGGCGGAGCAGGAACACTGCTGTTCCCGGAAGCGCTGTATAACCCTGAAACTTTCCAGGTAAACACACTTATGACAGGGGCGGCAATAATGGCGATAGTATTTGTAGGCTTTGACTCTGTAACAACTTATGCAGAGGAAACCATAGAGCCTGAAAAGAATATGCCTAGAGCTGTAGTAATAATCTGTGTTGGAGCAGCGATAGAGTTCTTTATCTGCGCATACATAATGAACTGCGGCTGGCCTTGGGCAGATGCTGCATCAGTTATTCAGAATCCTGATACAGCTATAACAGAGTACAACGAGCATATTGGAATTGCATGGATGAACTTTATATTCATCATAATCAATACACTTGCCTGCATAGGCTGCTGTATTGCAGGGCAGGGCGCAACTGCAAGAATACTTCTGGGTATGGGTCGTGACGGATTCATCCCTAAGAAATTCTTCGGATATGTACACCCTAAGTTTAAGACTCCGTCAAGAAATATCCTGCTGTCCGCAGTAATAGGACTTGCAGCGATATTCTTCCAGGACAGCCTTACAAATGCGATGTCACTTGTAAGCTTCGGAGCAATAATGGGCTTCATACTTACCAATATATCAGTAATAGCAAGGTTCTGGGTAAGAGATAAGGAAAGAAGCGGCTCGGCAGTAATCAAATATCTGATAATACCTGCAATAGCAGCTGCCGTATGCATATATCTGTGGCTGAGCCTTACAGCAACAGCAAAGATAGTAGGCTTCTCATGGCTGGCGCTTGGAGTTGTATTCCTTGCAATCAAGACAAAGGGATTTAAAGAACTGCCGCCGGAAATGAATTTATAGGATGAAGATTTATGAAAAAACTATTTGACATTAATATTATACAGGAAAACGATATACCCGTAGACGGAACCTGCATAGGCAATGCACTGGTTTCACCTACAACCGGCGGCAGCTTTTCGGGTGAAATAAGCGGAACTGTTATGCCTGTGGGAATGGGAATAACATATACTCCTTATGAGGGCAAAAATGACATAATATCAACTCTGATGCTTCATACAGATGACGGCGCGGATATCATAATGGATATGAAGTTATATCTTGATATTGACTCTGTCTACGAAGAAGAACTGATGCGTGGAGAAAGTGTTTCACCTGACAGCTACTATTTCAAAGGTATAGCAGACTTTAAAACAGGCGATGAAAGATATAAATACCTTGAGAGAAAGGTATGCGTATGTGAGTCACAGATAGAAAACTGGGAAAGCGTTACTGCTTCTGTATATTTAGTGTAAAAGTAAAAGAGTGTATTGCATTTTCAGATCTGCAGTACACTCTTATTTAAAGAAAGGCATTTATGGATTTAGATAAAAAAAGATGGATAGTGCTGGGGCTTGGCTGTCTTATCAACCTGTGCGCAGGATCTCTTTACGGCTGGAGTGTGCTGTCGGTACCGATGGAAAGCTATCTCAACGAGGTATGTGGCGCAGGCATTGCAGCAGGAGGGCTTGCGGTGGTGTTTACCGTAGCCAATATGGTAGGACCGATTACTATGATACCCGGAGGCAGAATGAATGATATGCTGGGACCGAGATGGGTAATCTTTATAGGCGGGCTGCTCTTTGGAGGCGGCATGCTTATGTCAGGCTTCGCAACCTCAAAGCTCTGGCTCATAATAACCTACGGACTTGGCTGCGGACTTGGAATGGGTATGGTGTACGGCTGCAACATAGGCAATTCGGTTAAATTCTTCCCGGACAAAAAAGGTCTTGCAGGCGGACTTGCAACAGCAAGCTACGGCATCAGCTCGGTGATAATGCCGCCGGTTGCCAATGCGCTTAACAGCAGCATAGGAGTCACAGGAACCTTTAAAGTACTCGGCATCGTATTTCTGATTGTCATATGCGCAGGAGGACTGCTTACCCCCAAATGCCCTGAGGATTACAGACCAAAAGGCTATGTACAGGAGCAGGCCCAAAATGGCAGCACTCTGGAATTTAACTGGAAACAGATGCTTGCTTCAGCTGATTTTTATCTTATGCTGTTTATGATGACCTGCGGAGCCATAAGCGGACTTATGTGCATATCACAGGCTTCGGGAATAGCTCAGCATATGATTTCAATGACAGTCTCAGAGGCTGCGGTGGCAGTTTCAGTGCTGGCGCTGTTTAATACGGCGGGCAGAATTGTAGCGGGCTATGCTTCGGATAAAATCGGCAGGACAAATACAATGGCGGCAGCCTTTGTGATGTCTGCGGCAGGGGTTGTTACATTATGGTTTACAAAGACAGGCGCAGTACAGTTCTATATTGCAATCTGCCTCATAGGATTAAGCTTCGGAGCAATAATGGGGATATATCCTGCATTTACTGCAGAGCGCTTCGGAAGCAGAAATAATACGGTAAATTACGGAATAATGTTCATAGGCTTTGCCATAGCAGGCTATCTGGGGCCTACAATAATGAAAACTATATTTAACAGCGCAGGGCAGTACAACAGCGCTTTTCTGGTTTCAGCTGTGTTTACGGCAGCAGGCTTCATTATTCTGATGATATACAAATCAAGAGAAAAAAGGAGAAGAGAGGTTCAGACTTATGTATGCGGACAA
This sequence comes from uncultured Clostridia bacterium, assembly GCA_934256595.1. Lineage (GTDB taxonomy): Bacteria > Bacillota > Clostridia > Peptostreptococcales > Anaerovoracaceae > UMGS973. The sequence goes on along the minus strand of CAKQOW010000024.1, from coordinate 17,498 downwards.
AATACTTATTAACGGTAAAATTTACACTGAGAACAAAGATATGATGTGGGCGGAGGCTGTTGCGACAGCAGGCAGCGAGTTCATATGTGTCGGTAAAAATGAAGAATGTATGAAATACAGAGGAGATAGTACAGAGGTTGTGGATCTGGAGGGCAAAACCGTTATTCCCGCCCTTATAGACGGTCATACACATCCTGTTACGGTTGCTAAAACCTACTGGCATGTGAGAATGCCTCTGACTCATGACAGGGAAAAACTCCTTGAAAATATAAAGGAATATGCTGCAAAGCATCCCAAGGAAGAATGCCCTTATTTTTACGGTGAGAGCTATTTTGCAGAAACCTTCGGGACAGAGGGACCGAAAAAAGAAATACTTGATGAAATAATATCAGACAGACCGGCAAGAATACAGGATTTTACGGATCACGCCTGCTGGTACAACTCCATAGCCCTTGAAATGCTTGACGGCAAGGCCGGAAGCCCTAAGGGAGAAGCAGAGTTCATAAAGGACGAAAACGGAGAATATACAGGCTGGGCGCTTGAGGCAGGTCCTGACACTGATTTTGGAGTATACAGTGCTCTGGGCTGGAATCCTCCGCAGGGAACAGAAGAAGAATCAGTTGCGCCTTTCCTTGATTTTCTCAAAAGCAAAGGAATTGTATGTCTGATGGACGGCTTCACAGAAAACGAAGAAAGCATCAAAATGTTCTATGAAATGGATAAGGCCGGCAGACTCAATATGTTTTATGAGGGTACCAGCATAATGGGGCAGTATGAAAATCTTGACGAGGCAATCGAAAGAGTCTATGACTGGCAGAAAAAATACACTTCAGAGCATGTTCATATCAACACTGTCAAGTTCTTTATGGACGGAACAAACGAAATGGGTGACAGCGCAAGCCTTGAGCCTATGAAAAACGATCCGTCGGGCAAGGACCTCGGAGCAGCCAACATAACCGAGGAGCAGCTTACAGACGTGCTTGTAAGGCTTAACAGAGAGGGCATAGACATGCATATTCATGTAGTTTGCGACAGAGGCTTCCGTATCTGCTGCAATGCAGTCGAAAACGCAAGAAACATATGCGGAGAGGACTGGAAGATTTATGTGACACTTGCTCACTGCGAGCTGATACACCCTGATGATATGAAGCGTGTTGCAAAGCTTGGAATATTTATAGACTGGACAACCCACTGGTCAGGCGGCTACTTTGGCACTGCCGCAATAGAATATCTGGGCAGAGAACGATGGAATACCATGTATGATTTCACAAAGATAATCGCTGACGGCGGAATGGTAGGCTTTTCAAGCGACCTGTTCAGCTATCAGGAGGCTCACAGAGGTGATCCGTACTTTGGAATACAGACTGCAATGACCAGAAAAGACATACTTATGCCGCTTGACCCTGAGGAAATACCGGGAAGCGTAAGACCTCCTGAAACAGCAAAGCTGTCACTTGAGCAGCTTCTGAGAGGCTACACCTGCAACAATGCGTTCAGAATGAGAATGATTGATAAACTGGGAACCATAGAAGCAGGCAAACTGGCAAACCTTATAGTGCTGAACAAGGATATATTCAGCCTTGAGGCAGAGGAAATACATACAGTCAGACCGGCTATGGTACTGTTTGAGGGAAAAGAGCAGGAGTTAAAGGAAATATCCTTCTAACCTTAACATAATATAATCACAAAAAGATAATGTTGCAGTTTTGCGATATTATCTTTTTATTTTCCCTCGGATTTGTTAAAATTGAATTAACTAAACAGACAGGAGAACTTTCATATGAAATTTGCAACATGGAATGTAAACGGCTTCAGAGCTGTACTTAAAAAAGGCTTTGAAGATTTTTTTAAAAGTATAGATGCAGACATATTCTGCATACAGGAAACCAAAATGCAGCCCGATCAGGCTGATTTTGCGCCGGAGGGCTATCACTGCTATTTCAACAGCGCAGAGAAAAAAGGCTATTCGGGCACAGCCATATTTACCAAAAAAGAGCCTATTGCTGTTACCTTTGGAATAAACGGAGAGCATACAGACGAGGGCAGGGTAATCACACTTGAATACGATAACTTTTTTATGGTAAACTGTTATGTACCTAATGCGCAGGACGGTCTTGCAAGGATAGATTACCGTATGAAATTTGAAGATGACCTGAGAGCATACTTTACAGAGCTTGACAGCCATAAACCTGTTGTCTACTGCGGCGATCTCAATGTGGCGCATCAGGAAACAGACTTAAAAAACCCCAAGCCCAACAGAGGCAAGGCGGGATTTTCAGACGAGGAGAGAGGCAAGCTGACAGAGCTTCTTGAGGCAGGCTTTACAGATGTATTCAGATATATGTATCCTAATGTTACCGGAGTATATTCGTGGTGGTCCTACAGGTTTAATGCCAGAGCAAATAATGCAGGGTGGCGTATAGACTATTTTCTGGTGTCTGACAGGCTAAAGGACAGGATTAAGGATATTAGCATCATGACAGAGATTATGGGTTCGGATCACTGCCCGGTGATTATGGAACTGGATATAAATTAATATGACAGAGCCCGATTAATTTTTGAGGAAATGATGTGAATAAAGGGCTCTGTCAGAAAAGTGAAAAAGCGTACATGTGTGATTATTTAAAAAGATACAGAAGATACCCATAGCCTTCGGCTTTCATTTTTTCATAAGGAATAAATCTCAGAGAAGCGCTGTTTATACAGTAGCGGACTCCGTTAGGAGATTCGGGATCTCCGGTAAAAACATGACCGAGATGAGAATCTCCGCTTCTGCTTCGCACTTCTATGCGCCGCATTCCATGACTTCTGTCTTCTTTTTCAACTATTGCAGGCTCCTCGATAGGTTTCGAAAAAGCAGGCCAGCCGCAGCCGCTTTCAAATTTGTCCGTAGAGGAAAAAAGCGGTTCGCCTGTAACTATATCAACATAAATCCCCTTTTCAAACTGATCCCAGAACTTGTTTCTAAAAGGCTTTTCCGTACCGTTTTTCTGAGTTACCCGATACTGTTCGCTTGTGAGTCTGTCGCGTATCGTTTCAGCTGCAGGTTTTCTGTAATCTCCCGGATCTATTGTCAGCTTTGAAAACAGCTCTATTTCAGCATTAGGAATGTGACAGTATCCGCTGGGATTTTTTTCAAGATAATCCTGATGATATTCTTCTGCGGGATAATAATTCAGCAGAGGCCCTGTTTCTACGGCAAAATCTTCATTTCTTCCTTTCTCAACAGCGGCAATACGTTCTACGGTTTCTTTTGCTTTCTCATTAGTGTAGTATATGCCGGTCTGATACTGGGGGCCTTTGTCATTACCCTGACGATTGGTGACAGTGGGATCGATTACATAAAAATATGCCAGAAGCAGTGCATCAAGGCTTACTTTTTCTGAATCGTATTCCACGCGTACGGTTTCCCTGAAACCTGTTTTGCCGGAACAAACTGTGTTATAGTCTGCATCCTCTTCACAGGTTCCGTTTGCATAGCCGCTTTCGGTATCTGTTACTCCCGGTATGGATTGCATAAGTTTTTCCATACCCCAGAAACAGCCGCCCGCAAGATAAATCACGTTTTCAGGCTCACCGGAAAAATCCATTTTCTCTGTATTCGCTTTGCTGTCTTTCATATTTTTTTCTCCTGTAACGCCGGAACATCCGCAGAATAACAGCGCAGATGTTACAATAAGTATAACGGCAAGAGGGAGCGATGGTATCAGTGATTTCTTCATAAGCAATATCCTTTCCGTTTTATATGGACTTATTCCGATACGGAATGTCAGCTCATATCCTTGTCATCGTCCATCATATCCTTGTCATCGTCCATCATATCCTTGTCATCGTCCGTCATATCTTTATCCTCATCAGTCATATCCTTCATACACATACAGTCCTCAGGGCATTTGCCGTCTTTCATATCAGGGCATTTGCAGTCCTCTGTGCACATACCGTCTTTCATACACATATTGTCTTTGCAGTTGCATTCATCCGAAGTGTCTGCGGCTGAGCAGGCGGAAATGCAAAGAGCCATTATAAGTACCGCCAGCATTGCCATTAGTTTTTGAAGCTTCATTGTTTTTACCTCCCAACTTATGTTTTTATTACTTTCCGTAAAGCTTTTGCGATGATTTTTAAATCGCAGGTTTTAGCCATACAGTACAGGAAAGGGTATGAATTTTTTGTTAAGAAATCCCGATTAATGTGAATTTTATTTGTTTTTCCGGCTAAAAAGCTAGGCGTTTGCATCGAATGCAGCGTCTTTCCGGTATTTCAGGTATCAGGCTTTCGCTGTCCTTATCCTCGTCTGCCATATCTTTCATACACGTACAGTCCTCAGGGCATTTGCCGTCTTTCATATCAGGGCATTTGCAGTCTTCTGTGCACATACCGTCTTCCATACATATATTGTCTTTGCAGTTGCATTCATCCGAAGTGTCTGCGGCTGAGCAGGCGGAAATGCAAAGAGCCGTTATAATTACTGTCAGCAGAAATATTAATTTTTTCAGGTGCATTGTTTTCCCTCCCTGCCTTATCTTTTAATAAAGGCGAATTCTGAAGAAGCTGAAACTGCCCGTAAAGCCTTCACAACAGCCTCTTAACCATATAATACAGGAAAAGATATAAAATCTTCGTTAAGAAAACCCTGTTTGTTGCGAATTTTATTTATTTTCTGTTTTTTTCTGATATAATAATAAAAAATCCGGTCGTATGTCGGTATAACAGAGAAAACAGATGCAGAGCAGAACTTTTATTGATATAATATTTTTACGAGGAGAAAAACATATGGCAGATGACAAAAGCGTACAGTCAATAGACAGAGCGATTGATATAATTGAAGCTGTGGCAGTTAAAGAAGAAGGCAGAAGCCTTACGGATATATCCGACTCTGTCGGACTTCACAAGAGTACCGCATACCGCATTATAATGACGTTGGTGAACAGAGGCTACCTCGAAAAAAACAGAGAGGGAAACTACCGAATAGGGTACAGGCTCATAGAAACCACCGGCTACTATATCAACAATCTGGAGCTTCTCACTGAGGCAAGGCCGTACATTGCAGAGATAAACACCCATCTGGGACTGGCTTCATATCTGGGAGTACTGGACGGAGATCAGGTGGTATATGCAGATAAAATAACTGCTCCGTCTGCTTCAAGACTTTATTCAATCAAAAGAACCAGAGTGAATGCATACTGCTCGTCACTTGGCAAATGCATGCTTGCAAATTACTCAAACAGTGAGCTTGAGGATATAATGAAGGACTGCAGCTTTATTAAATTCACCCCGAATACGATATCCGATATGGAGCAGCTTCGCGCGGAGCTTGCAAAAGTAAGGAGACAGGGGTGGGCTATGGACGATGAGGAGTATGAAACAGGTCAGAGATGCATAGGAGCTCCCGTATATGATTACAAGGGGGATATTGTGGCTGCCATATCCGCCAGCGGCGAGAAGCATGTGCTGACAGACGACAGGATAAATGAAGTGGCTGACTATCTGGTAAAAAAAGCCTTTGAATTGTCAAAAGCCCTTGGATATGTGGAATAAGCACAAAACCGGAGCGTATGCTCCGGTTCTGTGCGTGATGCAATAAATCTAGTCAACTATGTTTTTAAGGACGATATTTTTAACTCTTGTCATTTCATTGAAGGTTGCCATTACACCTTCTGTACCTATGCCGCTGTGTTTCCAGCCGCCAAACGGCATTTCAAATGATCTGAAGAAGCTTGCTCCGTTAATCACCGCGCCGCCTGCTTCCATAGCAGATGCAACCTTGAAAGCACGCTTCTGATCTCTTGAGAATACACAGCTTGAAAGTCCGAATTTGGAACTGTTGGCAATTTCAATTGCCTCCTCATCTGTATCAAAGCCTATAACAGGTACTACAGGTCCGAAGATTTCCATGTCTTTTGCAACATCTGCGGTTTTAGGTACGTCAACGATAACGGTAGGATCATAGAAAGCGCCGTTTCTCTTGCCTCCCAGTACTATCTTACCTCCCTGCTGTACAGTAAGATTTACTTCTTTTTCGACCTTGATTGCAGCTTTTTCGCTTATCAGGCAGGCAATCTGAGTATCTTCCTCGGAAGGATCGCCGTATTTGAGCTCTTTGATTCTCTTAATTGCTTTTTCTGTAAATTCATCTTTTAATGAATTATGGATGAGGAATCTCTTGCTTGCGCAGCATACCTGACCTGTATTGTACATTCTGCCCCAGATCATTTCCTCAACCGCAAGATCCACATCACCGTCATCTAAAACGATGAACGCATCGTTTCCGCCAAGCTCAAGAGCTGTATGAGTCAGGTTTCCTGCAGCGATCTTAGCTGTATCAATACCTACTTCCGTACTGCCGGTAAGAGTTACAAGATGTACTCTCGGATCTGCTACTGCAGTGCTCTTTACTGCGCCCGGCGCTGTTACACACTGGATTACTCCGTCAGGCACGCCTGCTTCAACCAGCATTTCTGTAAGTTTCATAAGTGTCAGAGGATTGTCTGAGGACGGCAGTACGAGAGCTGCATTTCCCATCATCAGAGCAGGTGCAACCTTCTGGTCATACAGATCGCAAGGGAAGTTAAAAGGTATGATGCAGGCAATAACGCCTATAGGCTCTCTTGTTACAATCTGCATATGCTTATCCTGTCCGGGCTCTGTTCCCGGAGGAATTACAGCGCCATAATAGTGTTTTGCATGTTCAATAAATCCTGAGAAGCCGATTTTGATATTGCCGATTTCGGCTCTGGCTTCGGTTATAGGTTTGCCGTTTTCGGCAGATAATGTCTGCGCCAGTGATTCCTTGTTCATGTCAACGATATGAAGAAATCTGTAAAGTACTTCAGCTCTCTGTGAAACAGGAACCTTTGCCCATATTTTCTGTCCCTCTACCGCTGCTGTGATGGCGTTTTCGACATCTTCTGCAGTAGCCTTTGGAACGCTGTCAATTACTTTGCCTGTAGCAGGCGCAATAACATCAAATGCAGCGCCGCTTACACTGTCGGTTTTTTTGCCGTTTATAATCATCTTCATGGCTGTTATTCCTTTCGTTATCTTATTATCTGTTAGAAAATCCCGATTTTATCCCCGATTTTATCTCTGTAAGTTATTTTCCGAAAGCTGTGAACGAAAGCATCAGGCCTCCGCAGGTGTTGTTTCCGTCATCTTCATACCCGTATTCGCCGAAAGTAAATTCCATAATAAATGGTATATCACCGATTGTTTTCTTAACCTGTTCGTAAACTTCTTCAATTCTTGCATCAATGCCGGCTCTTCTGCCGCCGCAGTGTACAAGGTGAAGTCCTGCAACAGGTCCGTCAATTTTGGCTTTGAGTTCTTCAAGAGTTTTGCCGACCGATGCAATAAGTTCGTCAACTGTTGCCTCCATGAGAACAACTGCAGTTCCTGTTGCCATATTGTTTCCGATTGCCATTGAACCGTCATCATTGCCGTTCATAGGGTGTCTGATTGCCGCCAGATCTCCGAGGCGGTCTTTGACTGCAAGAGGGTGGCATATTGCATAAGACAGAAGATTTCCGCCCGCCACATCTTCAGCAGATGCGCCTGTCCATTCACAGTACTGTGTAAGCGCAGGTTTGCCGTTGATTTCAACCAGAGTTCTGTCACCGTCAAGTTTTGTTATGATTCCTGCCTTGTCTGTTTCGTTGTATGCACCTGTAAATTTGTTTGCAAAAGGCTTGTCAGTGTAGAAGAACGCAACTGCAACACCGTCTGCCGTAACCATTTCATCGGTGTAAAGCAGCCATTCGCCTGTGATTGTATTGTCTGCAGCGCTGCCTCCGAAGAAAGGTACGCGGCCGATTACTTCGGTAATTCCTTTGAGGTAGTATTCTTCTTCACCTGACGGTGCAGCCATATAGAAGTAGGCAGGTGCGTCAGTTCTTCCTGCAGCCTTGAGAGCCTTTTCGGCAACCTTGTGACCTGTCTGTCTTGCAGTGCCTTCCTTTGGCATGCCCGCAACGCCTACGGTAAGGTCCGCATCTGACAATGCCATAATGCCTGCAAATCCGTCATCAGCTGAGATATAGCCGTCAGGAGTTATAACACCTGTAAATGAAGTGTTTCCTATAAGAGGAACTCCCGGAAGTTCGGAAGCTATAGAAGCCAGAAGTTCTTTTTGGTCATACTGGACTCCGCTGTAGACAAATGCCATTTTCATATCAGTAAGGTTTTCTTTTACCATTGCTGCCGCTTCTTTGCCTGCTGCCGCAGCATTAGCGTTGATGCTGTTTCCTGTTTTAATGTTTAACATTTTTGTTTCCTCCTTTTTTTACTGGTTTCAGTCCTTAAAAACATATTATCTTGTTCTTTGTATTTATAATAAGTCTGAAAATTAAATCGGTCAATAGCGGCGGTTTTATTATGTGGAAAAACTGTTCCGCATTGTGAAACCGATGTGAACAGAGACCGTGCAACCGTTGAAAAAACAAGGGTTTTATAGGAGTACAAAATTTTTAGACAGATTAGGCAACATGTCGCATCCGGTGAGAAATATATATAAATGTACAGGAAACAAGGTGATTTTAGGACAGATTACTCCGTATTATATTGCTTTTGTATGCAAAAAATATCCGAGTTTGAACCTGAATATTACAATAATTTCTGATAATTGCAACTTATTCTGATTTTAATATTGTGCTTGAAATCTATAGAAATAAGTGTTAAAATCCAATTAAAATCAAATAATAAATCTTCAGGGCAGGGTGCAATTCCCTACCGGTGGTACAGCCCACGAGCCGAAAGGCATGATTCGGTGCAATTCCGAAGCCGACAGTACAGTCTGGATGAAAGAAGATTAGACACAGTATTTTTACATTATTCTGTGGTTAATGAGAACTGCTCTGGGATGTTTGTACATTCCGGAGTTTTTTGTTTCTGTATATTACTTCGCATGCTTTTTTGTTTGCCCTGAACGATTTGTTCGGGGTTTTTAATTTTTCAGGAGGATGTTTGGATTATGAACAAAGACACTGATTATATGCGCAAAGCATTACAGCTTGCCCGAAACGGCTGCGGTTTTACATCACCTAATCCGATGGTGGGGGCGGTGATTGTTAAAGACGGAAAAATTATAGGCAGCGGCTGGCATGAAAAATACGGAGAACCGCATGCGGAGCGAAACGCTCTCGCAGCCTGCAGCGAAAATCCCGAGGGCGCAGTTATGTATGTGAATTTAGAGCCGTGCTGTCACTACGGGAAACAGCCGCCTTGTACAGATGCAATTATTGAAGCGGGAATAAGCAGAGTAGTTGTCGGATCATCCGATCCCAATCCTCTGATTGCCGGCAAAGGAATTAAGCTGCTGCGATCTAAAGGTATTGAGGTAACAGAGAATGTACTAAAAGATGAATGCGACAGGCTTAACGAAGTGTTTCTCCACTATATCAGAACAGAGCTTCCTTTTGTCGTTATGAAATATGCCATGACCATGGACGGAAAAATCGCATGTTATACAGGCGCATCGAAATGGATCACAGGCAGCAGCGCAAGAGAACATGTGCACAGACAGCGTCACAGATACAGCGGAATTATGGTCGGCGCAGGAACTGTACTGGCAGACGATCCGCAGCTTACCTGCAGAATTGACGGACTGCAGAATTCCGTTCGTATAATCTGTGACACAAATCTTCGCATACCGCCTGAAGCGCAGGTTGTTGCTACTGCCGGAGAGGTGCCGACAATAATTGCAACCTGCTGTGAAGATGCAGACAGGTGTGAGATATATGTGAAGAAAGGCTGCCGGATTCTGCACACCGACAAAAAAAACGGTCATGTGGATTTGAAGCAGCTTATGGAAAAACTGGGAAAGCTGCAGATCGACAGTATTCTGCTTGAAGGCGGCGGCACACTTAACTGGGCTGCCCTGCAGAGCGGAATTGTAAAAAAGGTGCAGGCATATGTTGCACCGAAAATACTGGGAGGAAAGACAGCTCTTACGCCTGTCGAGGGCAAGGGAGTGGCTGATCCTGCCGATTCGTTTATACTTGAGAACAGCAGTTTTGAAAAACTGGGAGAAGATCTCCTTATAGAAAGCGAGGTGATATATGATGTTTACGGGAATAGTTGAAGAAACGGGAGTCATAAGCCGTATTGACAGGGGAGAGCATTCCGCAGTACTGAATATCAGAGCCAAAACAGTTCTGGAGGGTACTGAAACCGGAGACAGTATAGCTGTAAACGGGATCTGCCTTACAGTTACAAAACTTCTTGGAGAAAGCTTTTGCGCCGATGTTATGCACGAAACGCTTAATCGATCCGCTTTTGCGGGACTTTCGGTCGGAAGTACGGTAAATCTTGAACGCGCCATGAGGGCAGACGGGCGATTTGGAGGTCATATAGTTTCGGGACATGTTGACGGTACGGGCAGTATTACGGATATCAGGCGTGATGACAATGCAGTCTGGTATACTGTCAGCGCTGCCGCAGAGGTTATGCGCTATATCGTAGAAAAGGGCTCGGTTACAATAGACGGAATAAGTCTTACTGTAGCAAAGGTAAGCAATACGGGTTTTTCGGTATCTGCAATTCCCCATACAGTTAAATATACAAATCTCTGCCTGCGAAAAAAAGGCGATATGGTGAATATTGAAACCGATATAATCGGAAGATATGTGGAGAAACTGATGCAGCCTGCTGTGCAGGAGGAGAAAAAAAGTACGCTGACAAAGGAAATGTTATCTTATTATGGATTTTAGGAGGTATACAGGTGACAAATTTTAATACTATTGAAGAAGCTCTTGAGGATTTAAGGCAGGGAAAGATTATTATGGTAACTGATGATCCTGACAGAGAAAATGAAGGTGATTTTATATGCGCGGCAGAGTTTGCCACTACAGAGAATATTAATTTTATGGCAACATACGGTAAAGGTCTGATCTGTATGCCTATGTCTGATGAGTTTGTAAAAAAACTGAAATTTCCTCAGATGGTGCAGCAGAATACCGATAACCATGAAACCGCATTTACCGTATCCATAGATCATGTATCGACATCGACAGGAATATCGGCAGCAGAACGTTCGGTTACTGCGCTGGCATGTGTTTCGGATGATGCTGCCGCAGAGGATTTTCGCAGGCCGGGGCATATGTTTCCGCTTCTTGCAAAGAAAAACGGCGTTCTGGAACGTGACGGTCATACTGAGGCGACTGTTGATCTGTGCAGGCTTGCAGGCCTTAAGGAATGCGGGCTCTGCTGTGAGATTATGAGAGAGGACGGCACAATGATGCGTACCACTGAACTTTCAGAACTTGCGGAGCGTTTTAATATAAAGTTTATTACTATTCATGATCTTCAGGAATACAGGAAATGTCATGACAAACTTGTTGAACGCGCCACAGCGGTGAATATGCCTACAAAATACGGAGATTTCAAGGCCTACGGATTTGTCAGCCTTGTTAACGGCGAGCATCATATTGCGCTGGTTAAAGGTGATGTAGGTGATGGTGAGGATATTCTGTGTCGTGTTCATTCCGAATGTCTGACAGGTGACACTTTCGGATCTCTCCGCTGCGACTGCGGACAGCAGCTGGCTGCAGCGCTTACACAGATTGAGAAGGAGGGCAGGGGCATACTCCTTTATATGCGTCAGGAGGGCAGAGGCATAGGCCTTATAAACAAACTGAAGGCTTATGAGCTTCAGGAGCAGGGAATGGATACGCTGGAAGCTAATATTGCTCTGGGATTTCATGGTGACGAAAGAGAGTACTATATAGGCGCGCAGATTCTGAGAGAGCTTGGAGTCAAAAGCATGCGACTGCTTACAAACAATCCGGACAAAGTCTATCAGCTGTCGGAGTTTGGACTGGAGATTCTGCAGCGTGTTCCGATCCAGATGGATGCCACGCCGCATGATTTGTTCTATCTCAAGACCAAACAAAAGAGAATGGGCCATATTTTAAAATATTAAAAAGAAAGATGAGGATATATATTATGAAAACATTTGAAGGAAATCTTGTTTCAAAGGATATCAGAATAGGAATTGTTGCTGCACGTTTTAATGAATTTATTACTTCTAAGCTGATCAGCGGGGCTATGGACGGTCTTGTAAGACATAATGTCAATGAAGATAATATTCATATTGCATGGGTGCCGGGAGCTTTTGAGATTCCGCTTATCGCTTCAAAAATGGCCAAAAGCGGAAATTACGATGCCGTAATCTGTCTTGGCGCAGTGATACGCGGTGCAACAAGTCATTATGATTATGTATGCAACGAGGTATCAAAGGGTATCGCTGCAATTTCACTTGAAACCGGTGTCCCTGTTATGTTCGGAGTTGTTACAACGGATAATATTGAGCAGGCAATAGAGAGAGCCGGCACAAAGGCAGGAAACAAAGGATACGACTGCGCGCTGGGCGCTATTGAAATGGTTAACCTGCTGCACAGTATAGATGCAGAGTAATAGCTGACGGACCGGACACAGTACAAGTTTTCTTTTGACCGGCTGGCTGGTCGTATTCGAGGAGTTTAGGAGAATTTGAAATAAGGAATATACCCGAATAATGAAGAAAGCACAGTAAATTTAAAACAGTTAAAAGTAAAAGGGCGCTTGATAAATCAGGTGCCCCGTTGTATAATCTACTTAGGAAGTAAATCGGACACAATATCCGATTTGCCCTCAGTTTGGATTTGTTTAAATAAGTATCCTAAACTTTAGGCGGTTGTAGGATGCTTATTTCTTTTTACTATCATTATTATGTTGAAAAGAGGGGCTTATGAACAGGTATAATATGATTTGTTACTATAGCGAAGATGATAACTGCTATATTGCGGAAATTCCTGCTCTTACAGGGTGTATGGCAGATGGTAATACTGTAGAAGAGGCTATTGATAATATTAAAACTGTAGCAGGTGAATGGCTTGAGGTTAATAAAGAACTGGGCAGACCTGTTCCTGTCAGCGATATAGAAAATCAGTAATAGAGACTAAAAGAGAGCATACCGTTTTGTGATATGCTCTCTGTACTATTACAGCTTTTCGTTTACTTCCAGTGCTTCAACCAGCTTTACATCAGGGTGCTTCTGCATATAGTAGTCCAAAGTGAACTGATTACTGAATAGTATAAGCGGTCTTTCCTTGTGGTCAAATACCAGCTTGGTTCTTGAGTCCAGCGTTTTCTTTACAGCGGCTATATCATCGGTTATGAGCCATCTTGCAACTGAGAAATCAAGAGAGTCCATACGAACCTCTGAGTTGTATTCGTTTTTGAGTCTGTATTCAAATACTTCAAACTGTAGCTGACCTACAGCGCCTAATATTACCTCATTGTATTCTGTCCTGTATACCTGTACTGCGCCTTCCTGCGCCAGCTGGTCAACACCTTTTGTGAAATGCTTTGCTTTCATTGTGTCCTTTGGCATTACCATGGCAAACAGCTCAGGAGGGAATGTAGGCAGAGGTTCAAAGAACAGCGGCTCCTTAGTGGTTGTCAGGGTGTCGCCGACCTGATAATTGCCTGTGTCATATATACCTATAATATCTCCCGCATAGGCCTCGTCTACTGTTTCACGCTCGTTTGCAAACAGCTGGGTTGACTGGGAAAGTTTCATTTCTTTGCCTGTTCTGGAGAGTCTGACTGTCATGCCGCGTTCAAATTTACCTGAGCATATACGCAGGAATGCAAGTCTGTCCCTGTGGGCAGGATTCATGTTTGCCTGTATCTTGAATATGAAGCCACTGAAGAAAGGATCCTCCGGTTTCACTTCACCGTCTGTTGTTTTTCTTGCTCCGGGAGCAGGGGACATATTAAGGAAATGATTTAAGAACGGTATTGTACCGAAGTCTGCAAGGGCTGAGCCGAAAAACACAGGTGAGAGCTTGCCGGCTTCAACGAGTTTGCGGTCAAATTCATTTCCTGCGCCTGATACCAGTTCTATCTCATCTCTGAGAGTATCAAGATTATAGCCTGCTATTTCTCCTTCGAGTTCACTTCCGAATACACCGTCTTCACCAAGCTGAATTTCCCTGTTCTGTTTGTAAAGATATACGGAGTTGCTGAGTATATCATATATTCCCTCAAAGTTAAGACCTGAACCTATAGGCCATGTTACCGCTGTTGAGGGAAGCCCCAGCACGTCCTCAAGCTCCTGCATCAGATCCAGAGGATCTCTTGCTTCTCTGTCAAATTTATTCATAAATGTGAATACGGGAATACCTCTCATGGAGCAGACCTTGAACAGTTTTTTTGTCTGAGCCTCTATACCTTTGGCTCCGTCAATTACCATTACGGCGCTGTCTACAGAGGTAAGTATTCTGTAGGTATCCTCACCGAAGTCATTGTGACCGGGAGTATCCATTATTGATATTATTTTGCCGGCATAGGTAAACTGCATTACAGATGAAGTAACAGAGATACCACGCTGTTTTTCGATTTCCATCCAGTCTGAAGTTGCAAATTTGGAATTACGTCTTGCCTTTACGGTTCCGGCTTCTCTGATTGCGCCGCCGTGCAGCAGCAGCTTCTCTGTAAGCGTTGTCTTACCTGCATCGGGGTGTGAAATTATACCGAATATTCTTCTGTCGTTTATATTGTTTGTCATTTTGTTTCTCCTAAATTATCTACAGAGGAGATTTTATCATAATAAGGCGTGTTAGAACAGAGGGTTTTTAATATTTTTAGCTGTTAAATAGTCTGAAAATATAGACTTACTGTATAGATATTGCAATGAATTTTAATTATCCGTATACTATTAATGTTAAGTTTTTATCGGATGAGGAGATTTTATGACAGAAGAAAGAATCACTGAAAACAAAATGGGAACGATGCCTGTAGGCAAGCTGCTTCTTAATATGTCGTGGCCTGCGATATTATCGATGCTTATTCAGGCGCTCTACAACATTGTTGATACTATATTTGTTTCATTTGTAGGGGAGCAGGCTATCGCTGCGGTAACCTATATATTTCCTGTAAGCATGCTTATGATATCATTTTCTGTGGGTACAGGTGTAGGTATCAATTCCCTTATAGCAAGAAGGCTTGGAGCCAGACGTTTTGACGAGGCTGACGATGCAGCTTCGCATGGTTTCAGGCTGTCGTTTTTCAACTGGGCGATTTTTGCGATATTCGGGCTTTTCTTTGCAACGCTGTTTATGAAAGCGTTTACTGAAACACCGTATATTATCGAAAACGGCGCCCTGTATCTCAAGGTTACAACTATAGGCAGTCTGTTTCTTATGGTGCAGATTACCAACGAAAAAATACTGCAGTCCACAGGTAATATGATTATGCCTATGATATGCAGTCTTGCAGGCGCGGTAACAAATGTTATACTGGATCCATGCTTCATATTCGGACTGTGGATATTCCCCGAAATGGGAGTAACCGGCGCTGCGGTTGCCACCGTAATAGGACAGGCGGTTTCAATGACACTGGGACTTTTCCTGCTGTTCGGACATGACCATGCCGTAACTATCAGATTCAGAGGCTTCAAATTCAAAGCCGAGATAATCAGAGATATATATGCAGTAGGGCTTCCTGCAATTATAATGCAGGCGATAGGCTCTGTAATGCTGTTTGGACTTAATGCCATACTCGGCGCAATTTCCGAAACAGGCGTTGCGGTGCTTGGTGTATATCAGAGGCTTCAGTCCTTTGTATTTATGCCTGTTTTCGGACTTACACAGGGTGCGCTTCCTATACTCGGATATAATTTCGGCGCAAGAAACAAAGAAAGATTTATGCATGCGTACAAGCTGGCTCTAAGGGTGGCGCTGATTATAATGGGCCTGGGATTTATATGCTTCCAGCTGTTTCCGGATCTGCTGCTTTCGATATTCAATGCCACAGATCAGATGTACGAGATAGGCAGCAAGGCATTAAGGCTTATATCAATCTGCTTCCTGCCTGCAGCATACGGCATTACGACCTCTACTGTGTTTCAGGCGACAGGTCATGGTATACTGAGCTTGTGGAGTTCACTCATAAGACAGCTTATAGGAGCGCTTCCGGTAGCATTCATACTCAGCAGGTTTATCGGGATTACGGGAGTATGGATGGCATTTCCGCTTGCCGAAGCAATCGGGATAATCTATGTAATCTGCGCATTTATATGGCTCTACAAGAGAGAAATCAAAACAATGATATAGAGAATCAGGTGTCATTACCATAAATGTCAATGACACATATGGTAACTACGGTGAATATTTGCTCAGACTATACTATAATTAATACAGTTGGAACCAGTAAATTTCGAAGGAGGTTATCTATGAGAACAAGGACGATCAATACGATAAAGAAGGCAGCTGTTTTATTTGTTGCTTTGTGTGTTGCATTTGCGATGGCAGCTCCGGTTTACGGAGCAAACAACGGGCCTAACAAAGGCAAGGACGCATATTCATATGTGCAGGTTAAAACTCCATCAAAAAGCTACACAGTGTATTCCTGTGACAGCAAAGTGAAAACTTCAGCGCCTAAAGGTGTTAAATACAACAAAAAAACAAATACTCTTACAATCACAAAATACAGCAGCAAAAAAGCTGTTATTGAAGCCAATGAAATGGGCAATAACTTTAAGATAAAGATAAGCGGCACCTGCAATATAGGGCAGCTGAATGTATTAGGCTTTGGCTACGGCGGTTCATTAAGGATAACAGGCAAGGGCACACTGAATATAAATAGGGGTAAGCCTTTTGACTATGCGGTGCTTATGAACGCCGAGGAGTCGGCATCGAAACTGGTTATTGACAAGACTGTTAATTTAAACGCTTATGCGCATAAAGGAGGGTTCCCTGCGATAGAACTTTGCAGAACAACTGTTTCAAAAAACGGTATACAGATAAAGGGCAAGGTGACTGTCAAGAACAAGATTGAAAAAAGTTCAGGTGATTCAACGGCATATGAGTGGATAGATGTTTATGCTGATAACAACACGTATACTACAGATATGTTCAAGCTCAATGATTCTGACGGTAAGCTTTACGGATGTTTAGTTGGTCTGGACTATTCAATATATGCACTGGAGGCAAATGCTGACGGTACATATAACGGCACTCTGGTTGCAAAGTCACTGAAAGAAATTCCGGCTGAATATACAGTCTGCGGGAAAAGCACTAAAGTGTACGGTTATTATACAACTGCACCGACATTTAAAGTTAAAGCAAAATAGCACAATCAGCCAAGAGGTCAGAGATGGCCTCTTTTTTGTGGGGATTTTTAAAAGTCGTTTGAAAAAGTTATCGATTTATAAAAAAGTCACTTGAAAAAGTTATAAATAATCAAAAAAGTCGCTTGAAAAAATTACGAACCGGATATACTGTATAATCTCAAATTCCGGAGTAAGAACGGCATAATCCGATAATTTCATGGATTAAGCTGTTTATGCATATGGTGTATTCAAGGGGGGAAATTATATGGCTTTTCTGCTTCGGGAATTCTAACGGAAATATTAAAGGAACCTTATTCGGGTTCCTTAACTGTGTATGACGGGCATGTCATAAGTCTGTGGTGAAAGTCCATAAGGGGCGTAGTTGCCGACGAACCCGATAGCGACTCCC
>CAKQOW010000023.1 GCA_934256595.1 uncultured Clostridia bacterium | reverse complement strand
GTCAAATACAGAAATTGCCGAGCTTTAGCGAGAGTGCAATTTTTCAGTTTATGACCTAACCCCATTTGCGAAGCAAAAGGCTGGTAGGTCAAATACAGAAATTGCCGAGCTTTAGCGAGAGTGCAATTTTTCAGTTTATGACCTAACCCCATTTGCGAAGCAAAAGGCTGGTAGGTCAAATACAGAAATTGCCGAGCTTTAGCGAGAGTGCAATTTTTCAGTTTATGACCTAACCCCATTTGCGAAGCAAATGGCTGGAAAGATAATAGGAGCGTTATTATGATAGATTATGATGTTTTAGTAAACAGTTTAAAAAGCAATCCAAGAGATATTGTTACAAGACCTTTGATTAATAGAAAAGGAAAATGGTTTTATGCATATGTAGATAATGGGTGTATTATGGTGACAACAGCTAAACAAAAAGAACCAAAATGTTCTATAAGCAAACCGAGAACGCTCAAAAAATCCGAGTGCGAAAAATTATATGATTTATATATACAGAGAGGGCGCGGGCAATCCGTTTTCAAAGAAGCAGCGGCGGCTACAGTTAATCAGGTCTATTGGTATGGGATTTTTGCAGATTTAGGTTTATAAAAAGAAATATTATTTAAAGAGATGATGAAAATATTTTACACATATGAAGAAAAGTGCACGCTTCAAGGCTCTGCATTTATTGAATTGCAGTTCTGCAGGGCATCTGCGGGTACTGACATAAGGGAGCTTGTGGCGGTAGACAGCATTGAAAACGGCAGAGAGGAATCGCTGTATGTAAGTGATGCAGACAGGTTTTACAGGGAATATGGTAAATATTTTGACTGCGGTGTATATAATAATCTCAAACAAGGTGCTGTTGATATATACGGCATCAATTATTATGCGCCGTCAGTGACAGACATCGTTACAGACTGTATATGCAGAGACAGACCTTTTGATTATGAGCGGCTTTTGCGCTGGCTTGAGGCATCAAAACAATATAACGGCTTTTACATCTTAGGTATATGACGGAGGTACATACAATGAAAGAACTGATTGGCTATTGCGGTCTTGACTGCGAGCAATGTGATGCCCGCATTGCAACCGTTAATAATGATAAGGCTCTGAGAGAGAAAACAGCGAAGCTGTGGAGCAGCCTCAACGGAGTAGAAATTACTGCTGATATGATAAACTGCGTGGGCTGTCGTATAGAGGGCGTTAAGACACCGTTCTGTAACGACATATGCCTTATCAGAAAATGTGCAGAGAGTAGGGGTATGAATACCTGCGGCAGTTGCGACAGGCTTGATGAATGTGAAACTGTCGGAGCAATAATTGCAGGCAATCCGCAGGCAAGGAATAATCTTAAAAAGAATATATAGTGAGGTGGTTTACAGGTGAAGCGCTGTATTGCAGCAGCCGGAATAGTTAGAAGTTAACACATCGGAAAACAGGAAGATACTGCATATATTAAGCAGGGGTGAGAGATAAATGAAAAGATATATAGCGCTTCTAAGAGGTATAAACATAAGCGGCAAAAACAAAATTCCTATGGCAGAGCTTAAGACAGGCTTTACAGAAGCGGGATACACAGAAGTTTCCACTTACTTAAACAGCGGCAATGTTGCCTTTGACAGTGATGCAGAGGATAAGGGGAGTATTTCTGAGAATATAACGGCGATGATAAAGGACAGATTTAAGCTTGATATACCCGTACTTGTAATATTGCAGGAGGAAATTGCAGACATACTTGCAAATGCTCCGAAGTGGTGGGGAGATGACAATAAAGAGATTTATGACAACCTCATATTTATGTTCCCGTCTGTAGACTATGACAGACTTTACAGCGCGCTGGGAGAACCGGAGACTGAATACGAAAAGGTTTTTAACTACAAAAACGCTGTTTTCTGGTCATTTATACGCAAAGACTATCGCAAGACCAACTGGTGGACAATGACAGCAAGAGAAGCTGTAGGCAGTGAAATAACCATACGGACGGCAGGTACGGTGAGAAAACTTGCAAAGCTGTGAAAGGCAGAGGCATAAACTATGATTATATATTTCAGTGCGACCGGCAACTGCAGACATACTGCGGAGGCGCTGGCGCAAAAAACAGAAGATGAGGTAAAATCAATCCTTGACTTTATGAATGGCGGAGAAGAAGCTGATTTCAGAGGTGAAAAGAGGCTGGGCCTTATATCTCCGACATATAGCTGGAGACTTCCAAGCATAGTCAGAGATTTCATACAGAATACCGAAATTAAGGTTTCAGAGAATACCTATGTATATTTTGTATCGACCTACGGAACTACGCCGGGCGCATCGGTTCATGAAATGCGAGAGCTTCTTAAAGAGAATAATATAGAGATTGACAGTGTATACAGCATCAGAATGCCTGACACATGGACCCCTATATTCAATCTGTCAGATGCTCACAAGGTGGAAGCCATAAATATGTCGGCCGAGTCAGAGATAGAGGCGGCGGCAGCAAGCATACTGGCAGGCGACAGACGAAAGCATATGAAGCGGCAGATGCCGGCATTTGCCCTTTCGATAGCGGGCAGGGCATATGACCAAATGAGACGTACGGATAATCTTTATGCTGAGAGCGGCTGCATAAGCTGCGGTCTGTGTGAGAAAAAATGCCCGGTTAAGGCAATTGAGATTAAAGACGGCAGACCAGTATGGATAAAGTCGCAGTGCACAATGTGTCTGGGCTGTCTGCACAGATGCCCTGTATTTGCAATACAGTACGGCAGGGGCAGGACTAAAGATCATGGTCAGTATATCAACCCGCATACAAAAATGTGACAAAAACAAAAGCACCCTTCGGGAAACCGAAGGGTGTAGTTTTCGTGTCTATTAGATTTCTGAAGCAACAACTTCCTTGCCATCGTAGTAATTGCAATTAGGACAAACTCTGTGCGGAAGCTTAGGTTCATGACACTGTGGGCAAATTGATAAACCGGGAGCGGTTTTCTTCATATTTGCAGATCTTCTGCTGTTTCTCTTTGCCTTAGATGTTTTCCTTTTTGGTACTGCCATTGCTACACCTCCTTTTATTCATTAGTTTGTATAATTCAAATTTGTTTAATTTGCAACGTTAATATTATAACTTTGAAGTTAAGACTTGTCAATACAAAGATTAAAATATATTGCATAATCTTAACTATTTTTTACAACAGGCTATACTATATGCTGTTGCAGTGCTTTTAGACAAGTATAGCACAAGTCACTTAATAAAGGAATAGCAAAAACAGATATTCCCGCTATAATTCGGGAAGTGTCAGTCCGTACCTTTTCATTTCAGCCATCAGGTTAAACAATACTGCATTTGAGGCTTCACACAGAGGCAGTCTGTATTCTGGCTGTATTTTTCCCATAAAGCTTAGAGCGGCCTTTACGGGAATAGGGTTTACATCTGCAAACAGAGCATCTATGAGAGGTTTCATATTAAGCTGCATTTCTCTGGCCCTGCCTGTATCACCGTCAAGATATGCGTGTGTCATCTTATGTACGTCATTTGGAACTATATTTGAAGCTGTTGATATGCAGCCTGCCGCTCCAAGCGACATCATAGGAACTGTCATATCGTCATTTCCGGAGTACACATCGAAGCTTTCGGAAATTGCTCTCGATATGCTGCATACCTGCGATATATCACCGCTGGCTTCTTTGATGCCTATGATGTTGGGGTGATCTGCCAGATAAAATACGGTATCAGGAAAGATATTGACTCCTGTACGACCGGGTACTGAATAAAGGATACAAGGGACTTTAACTGAGTCTGCAATTTTTTCATAATGCTTTATCAGTCCTTTCTGGCTGCACTTGTTGTAATATGGGGTTACCAGCAGCAGTCCGTCTATTCCGAGCTTTTCTAAGGTCTGCGCCATTTCTATGGCGTGGTCTGTATCATTACTTCCCGCACCTGCAATTACAGGTATGCGCTTTTCAAGAGGAACTCCGTCAAACACGCTTTCATCGGAATGTTCCCTGAGCGCCCACTGCTGTACCTTGTTTACGGTAAACTTAACAACCTCTATATGCTCATCGTCTTTTAATGTTGAAGCCTCTCCCGTAGTGCCGCAGGAGACTATAGCGTCGATTTTTTCATCAAGCTGCCACTGGATAAGCGAATTGAGAGAGTCCCAGTCGACAGTGCCATCTTTAAACGGAGTTACAAGGGCTGTGCCTGCACCTTTGAATATTGACAAAAAAGCACCTTCTTTCATATTTACTAATAATATATGAAAATGAAGAGAAAAGTGTGAAAGCGCAGGGGAACTTTGAACAGAAAACAGATAGGGAGTATATTAAATCACCTGAATATGGCAAGGTATAAATTTGCGTATCTGACATACAAAGCAGAGGTTAAAGGCCTTAAGTTTATATAATCCGGACCGCTTATCACAAAAAACAACCGCTTAATGCAAACTGTTTGAAATGAGGTTATCCTTATGCTACTGTTTAGAAAAACAGAGAATAAGGGGGACATTATGAAAGAGAATGTAAAAAAATTTATAATAATAGTGGTAATTGTGGCAGCGCTGTTTTTTACATATCCGGTTAATATGAGCAGGTCAGACAGAGAATATGTGAAAGAGCAGATAGAGGATATGGAAGAAAAACAGAGCAGTGGTATAATTGCTTTTGCTCATATATCATATACAGGAAAGAAAAGAAATAATAACGGTTATATTATATATGCTTTCTATGCTGTAAACACTTTTTCCATAGATGATACAGGTGAAGTTTCTATATTTGAAAACAACGGTGTTGAAAATTGTATCTATACAGATAAAAACTACACCATTTTAAAAATAGAAACACCGGATACATTTGCAGACTATAATAAAACCCGTATAAAAATGTTTCCACTGCCGGTCAGGATAAGAATGATTGGTCAATCAGGAACTTCATACAAAGATGAAGATTTTAAGAAAGCGGAGAAGATATTAAAAGAAAAATAAAGCAGGGACAGCTAAATATAAGGAATACTATTTGAAATGAAATTTTCATATGTTATTGCTTAGGAAAACAGAGGATGAGGGGGATATTATGAAAGAGAATATGAAAAAATTTGTGATAATAGTGGCAATTGTGGCAGCACTGTTTTTTACATACCCGGTTAATATGAGCAGGGCAGACAGAGAATATGTAGAAGAACAGCTGGGGCATATGGAAGAAAAAATGTGTGTTAACAGAGATACTGCTTCTTTCGTACATATATCATATACAGGCAAGGCAAGAACACGTGACGGATATATTATATATGGAGTTTATGCCGTGAACGATTGTTATATTGGAGAAAAGAGTGGTAAAGTTTATATAGACACATCATCAGACGGTGCAGAGGTATGTATCTATACAGACAAGAATTATAATGTTTTAAAAGTTAAAGGTACAGAAGGAGTCACATCTGCGGATTACTACAGAAGCCTTATAAAAATGTTTCCGCTTCCGGTCAGGATAAGAATGATTGGTCAATCAGGGTATTCCTACAAAGATGAAGACCTTGAGAAAGGTAAGCTGATATTAAGAAGCAGACAAAGCAGGTGAGTAGTTACAGGCCGGAGAGGGCAGGACAGATAAATATCGGGAATATGGTGTGAAAAATATGTAAAAGAATATGCAAGGTGCGCATATATATTTAGAGAGGCTAATGGCGGATAGGGCTTTTAGGATAATTTTTTGAACAGGGTAAAATTGTATTTTGTTGCTGAATGATAAAAAAATATATATTTTACTTGCAAAATTAGTGCTTGAATGATAAAATAGAGTCATATTTTTTATGTATTAACAATAATTTTAGGAGAGAGGTGAACAAATTGGATAAAAAATTAAGAGTAGGTATACTTGGCGGTACCGGTATGGTAGGACAGCGTTTTATATCACTACTTGAAAATCATCCTTGGTATGAAGTCGTAACTATCGCAGCTAGTGAAAGAAGTGCTGGCAAGACCTACGAAGAAGCAGTAGGCGGAAGATGGAAGATGACCACCCCTATACCTGAATCCGTTAAAAAGATAGTGGTAATGAACGTTAATGACGTTGAGCACGTTGCATCTACAGTTGATTTTGTTTTCAGCGCAGTTGATATGAGCAAAGAAGAAATCAAAGCAATAGAAGAAGCTTATGCCAAAACAGAAACTCCTGTAGTATCAAACAATTCAGCTCATAGATGGACAGATGATGTACCTATGGTAATTCCTGAAATCAATGATGATCATTTTGAAATCATTGCAGACCAGAAAAAAAGACTGGGAACAGAGAGAGGCTTTATTGCAGTTAAGCCAAACTGTTCAATCCAGTGCTATGTTCCTATCTTAAACGCATGGCAGGAATTTGAACCATATGAAGTGGTAGCAACAACATATCAGGCAATTTCAGGCGCCGGCAAGACATTTGCAGACTGGCCTGAAATGGTCGAAAACATTATCCCGTATATCGGCGGAGAGGAAGCTAAGAGTGAAGACGAACCTCTTAAAATATGGGGACATATCGAAAACGGCAAAATCGTCAGAGCAGAGTCGCCAAAGATTACCTGCCAGTGCGTAAGAGTGCCTGTTTTAGACGGACATACAGCCGCTGTATTTGTTAAGTTCAAGAAAAAACCAACCAAGGAACAGCTTATCAAAGCAGCCGAAAGCTACAGAGGATATCCTCAGGAACACAATCTGCCAAGCGCACCTAAACAGTTCATTAAATACTTTGAAGAAGACAACAGACCGCAGGCTAAGATTGACTGCGGCTACGAAAACGGTATGGGTGTAACAGCAGGAAGAATAAGAGAAGACAGCATCTATGACTTCAAATTCATAGGTCTTGCACACAATACTGTAAGAGGCGCTGCAGGCGGCGCAATCCTCTGCGCAGAGGCACTTACAGACAAAGGCTACATCACAGCTAAATAACTGGTTGATATTAAAGACTGCAGATTGTATATCATTTGCAGTCTTTTTGAGAGGAAAGGAGTAACCATGATTGCATTTCTGACAAGCAGTCCGGGAGGCTATTACGAAGAATACGGAGTGCGCAAACCATATAAATTTGATGAAAGAAACGGATTTCTGGACAAACTCACAGAGGTATGGAAAGACAACGCCAGAATACTTCTGATATGCGCGGAGCCTGATAATATCGAAGAAAACAACAATATGAGAGATAACTTTGTCGATGCTTTCAGATTAAGCGGACTTTCGGCAGCGGAAATTGAAATATGTGACGGCAGAAACGGAGATAAGCTTCCTGAGCTTATTAAGAATCGAGATGTTGTGATTTTATCGGGCGGACATACTCTTACCCAGAACATATTCTACAAGGAAATCGGACTCAAACCCCTTATACATAAATTCGACGGAATAATTATAGGGGTAAGCGGCGGCACTATGAACAGCGGCACAGAGGTTTATGCGCAGCCTGAGCTTGACGGCGAGGTAACAGACCCCGAATACGTCAGATTTACAGACGGTCTGGGACTTATGGACTATATGATACTGCCGCATTACAATGTGCTCAAGGACAAGTATCTTGACGGCAAACATCTGATTAAGGAAGTTGCTGCAGAGGACAGCTACGGCAGGAAGATATATGCCATACCTGACGGAAGCTATGTGCTGATTAAAGACGGCAAGGCGGAGATAATAGGTGAGGCATACCTTATAGCAGACGGTAAAATAACTGAATACAGGTAGATAACAGGCGGGTATCTGTGATATGTTTCATCAGATACCCATTATATATTATATATGATTATCTGCGTTTCAGCATTGATGTGATAGACCATAATACTATTATTGCTCCAAGTATAAACGGCATAGTTGATTTTGACGGCAGTACATTATCTATCATTCCAGCCTTTACGATGCAGGCAAAGACAAGTACACATATGCCCATTATCAGACAGAATATATTAACAACCTTATGTATGTTCATAGTAAACCTCCGGAATGTATTTTTTAAAAGTATATATTGTTTAGAAATTTTGAAAAATGCTGTTTCTAGGTTTTTTTATAATAGAAAAAACTAGAAATATCATTTGCTAATTTACAGATAATTGGTAATATAAAGAAAAATATCAGGAGGTGAATTAAATGACTGACTTAAATCAGCAAAACGAAGTAAAACTCAAAAAAACCCTGTCAGTTCCACTTTTAATAGGCTTTGGTCTTGCGTACCTCGCTCCTACTGTAGTCTTTAACTATTACGGAATATGGACAGTATCAACTAATGGTATGTACCCGCTTGCACTATTAATTACTACCGCTATTATGACAATTACTGCTTACAGTTATACAAGAATGTGCAAGATTTATCCGCAGGCAGGTTCAGCTTATGTTTATGTAAACAAATCTGTACAGCCTCACATAGGATTTCTTACAGGCTGGGTAATGCTGGTTGATTATCTGCTGCTGCCGATGATATGCTATCTGCTTATAGGCATTTATGTCAATGAGTATGTGCCGGGAATTCCTGTATGGATTCTGGTAATTGCTCTTGCAGCGCTGGGTGCAGTAGTTAATATCATAGGCGCCAAGACTGCATCCCTTGTAGATACCATAATAATTATCGCACAGCTTGCGTTTACAGCAGTGACGATCGTTCTTTGCGGTGTTTATGTGTGCAACGGTGGCGGGGCAGGCACTTTGTTCAGCGGAGAAGCTGTAATTAACCCGGAACTGTTTGACTTCAAAGCAGTGTTCAATGCTTCTGCGGTACTTTGCGTATCATTTGTAGGCTTTGATGCCGTAACAACTATGGCAGAAGAAACCAAAAACCCTGAAAAAGCAATGACGCCTGCAATACTGGGCGTATGTATAGGCGCAGGAATAATCTTCTTTATAACAGCGTACTTCCTGCAGATTGCATGGCCGAACGGAGCTAATGAAATAGTTGACCCGGATACAGGAATTTATGAAATTTTCCCTGTTATCGGTCAGGATTTTATGGCAGATGTATTCTTTGTTGTTGACAACTTTGCATCACTTGTATGCGCTATGGCAGGTATGGGTGCAGTTTCTAGATTGCTTTATGGAATGGGTCGTGATAATATACTTCCAAAGAAAGTATTCGGCAAACTGTCACCAAAATTCCAGACCCCTATATACAATATACTTATAGTTTCAGTTATAGCGTGCACAGGAATTTTCTATGCAGATAACCTGCTTGGAGCAGCAGAGCTTGTATCATTTGGAGCAATAATCGGCTTCATAATGGTAAACTTCTCTGTAATAATGCACTATTACAAAAAAGAAGGCAGACGCAAGGGTATCAAAAATATCATAATGTATCTGATACTTCCTCTGATTGGAATGATAACCCTTATTATTGCGTTTTTCTTCCTTGGAACAGGAGCGAAGATACTTGGTGGTATATGGCTTGTCATAGGAATAATATATCTTGCTGTTAAGACAAAGGGCTTCAAAGAGCTTCCACCTGAAATGGAGTTTGACGAATAGCAGATAAATTTAGGAGAAACATATATGATTACCGGGGAAAAAATAAACTGGATTGAAGGTACGCCGCTGGGAGTGAACATAAGGGAAATAGAGTACATAGCGCCTCATGTACATAATGACATTGTTGAAATCACATTATGTCTTTCGGGTGAGATTAAAATGTCATACTGTTTTGAGGAATTTACACTCAGCCCCGGTGATTTTATACTTGTAGATAAAGACACACATTATCTTTATGACGGCAAAGATGCGGTGTGCGCATCATTTTATATAGACCTTAAATATTTTGAGGAGAAATATCCGTATATAAATCATCTGTATTTTGTATGTGAGGGGACACCGGGAAGCAGTGTTCCCTACAATACCGAAAACCACAAACAGCTAAAGGGCATACTGCTTGCAATACTGCTGTTTATGCTGGAGACACCGGAGAGCGAAAAAGGCTTCAAAGAGACGATAACAGAGGGCTGCAACAATGTGGTTGATATAATAATGAACAAATTCGACATTATATTCTTCTATGAGCCGCAGCTTGAGATTACCGAAAAAAGCCTGATGCGGTGCAGACTGATAATGGACTATATCTTCAGGCATCAGCAGGAGAATATAACAGTGGGGGATCTGGCGAGGGAGTTTGGACTGAGCGAGGCATATATCACTGAGTTTCTGAAAAAATATTTTCTGGGCTTCAGAAAAATGGTTGCCTTTACGAGACTGTGTCACGCTGAGACACTGCTGCTTTATACGGATATGAACATACTGCAGATTTCAGAGGCCTGTAATTTTTCAGACCCTAAATATTTGTATGAAACCTTTGATTTCTGGTATGAGTGCACACCAAATCAGTTCAGAAAAAAATATTCAAAAGAAATGGGAAATGAAAGCAGGGTAAAAGAACTTCATATAAATGATGTTCTTACACCCGTTGTTAAAATGACAAGAAAGCATTTTATGGATACTTTCTTGTAACCGGAGGTAATTTAATGAAAACCGTACTTAAAAATGCCAGAATATATACAGCTAATGAAAAAGCCCCATGGGCAGCGGCGGTTGTAATAGAAGATAAAAAAATATCGTATGTCGGTAAAGACGACAGCTCTAAATACGGAGATGCCGACAAGGTGTACGATATGGGAGGCAGATACATATATCCCGGAATAATCGACAGCCATATACATCCGGGAATGGTATCGCAGAGTGCATGGCATGTGAAGCTCCCATGGACTGACGACCTTAAGGAAATACAGGACTTTATCAGAGATTACGTTGCAAAGCACCCGAAAGAAGAAACTCCGTTTCTCTACTTTGAGTACTATCCTACAAACCTGTTTGGAGCAAAGGGGCCTCACAAGAAATATTTAGACGAGGTATGCTCGGACAGACCCGCAATGTGTCAGGACTTCGGAGAACATCAGCACTGGTACAATTCAGCAATGCTTGAGGCTATGGGTGTTACAAAGGATACTGTTGACCCGTCACCGGGACTTCAGGAATTTGTAAGAGATGAAAACGGAGAGCCTGTAGGCTGGGGCAAGGAGTTTGTTCATAATGAAGAACCGTTTGCGAGCAATCTGTATAAAGCTATAGGTTGGAAACCGCCTGTTGAAATGACGCCTGAAATAATGACTCCGTTCTTTCAGTTCCTTGAGGACAGCGGAATTACGACTATCGCAGAGGGAATACTTGAGGGCGAGGCTCAGATGAAATCCATGTATGAGCTTGACAAGGCAGGAAAGCTGCATATATACTACGACGGCTGTGTCAGATACTATACACTGGCTGATTTACCCGAAAAAATCGCCTTTTTAAGAGAAATGAACAGCAAATATCAGTCAGAGCATATCAAGCTTAACACTATGAAGCTGTTTTTAGACGGCACCAATGAAACAGGCAACAGCGCTTCGCTTCACCCTCATGTCAATGACCCTGCAGGTACAAACTACGGTGAGATAGCAATGTCAGAGGACGATCTTACAGAGTGTTTTAAGATATGCAACGATGAAAAACTGGATATGCATATTCATATGGTGGGCGACAGAGCTTTCAGAACAGGCTGCAATGCTGTTGAAAGAGCCAAAGCCGATGTGGCCGCAGCAGGCAAAGAATGGGTGATAGAGCCGATATTTGCTCATTGTGAGATTGTTGACCCTGCGGATATGAAAAGACCTGCAGAGCTGGGAATAACAATAAACTGGACCTGCCACTGGTCCGGCGGATACTTTGGAGAAGAGGCTATGACTTTCTTTACAGAAGAAAAATGGAGAAGAATGTATCAGTTCAACCCTATAATTGACAGCGGAGCGCTTGTTACATTCTCAAGCGATGTCGTTACATTCTATGAGCTTCACAGAGCCGATCCGTTTTTCAGCATGCAGGTTGCGGCAACCAGAGTGGATCCTGAATTTCCGCTTGACCCTGACAAATATCCGGGAAGTGTCAGACCGCCCGAAAATGCAAAGCTTGATGTATCGTTCCTGCTCAAAGGATATACGATTAACGGAGCCAGACAGATGCACTGGGACAAAATGCTGGGTTCAATAGAAGAGGGCAAGATAGCCAATATGAATGTCTGCAAAGAGAATATCGAAGAATACCCTTGCGACAGGCTTACGGATTTAAGCTGGGACGCTGTAATATTTGACGGCAAAGTGATACGCGGTGAACTCTGATGTGCGATATTAAGATTAAAGTGATACCGGAGCATACTGTTTACTGCAGAGAGTATGAAATCAGAGATTACAACGATTTTTTCGATGAAACTACAGGAGCGAATATATTGGCTGATTTGGAGGAGATGATGCGCTCGCAAAATCCTGATGTTAATGTTCCCGAAATGCCTTATGACTACAACTATATTACTCATAATCCGGGTGAAATACCAGGACAGAATATGAAAGTTCTGTATTCCGATATGGTGGACAGGAGAGGGACTGATACGGAGGATTACCGATTCTGTGATGTTCCCGAAATAACCGCCGCTGTAATGATTCACAAAGGGCCCTATGAAAAAATAGGGGAAACATACCGCAAGGTATATGACTGGATTGATGCAAACGGGTATGAAGCGGCGGGAGACGGCAGAAGCAGCACCATAGACGGTCCATGGAACAAAAAAAGCCGGGAGGAATATCTGACAGAGGTACAGATACCGGTAAGAAAAGGATAACTGTTTTATCCTTATATTTTGAGTAGCCCAGATAAAATTAACAGAGTATGTATAGAGACTGTGCAGGCTTACATACTCTGTATTTTATTGCTATTTTTTATTCTTAACAGCAGCCATAGCTGACGAATATGCAAACTGAAGATTAAACCCTCCCGTATCACCGTCAATGTCAAGCACCTCACCGATAAAGAACAGGTTACTGTGTTTTTTTGACTCCATATTACGGAGATTAACTTCGTCAAGTGATACCCCGCCTGCGGTGACCATAGCTTCACCGAAGCTGCCTGTGCCGCTTACGGCATATCTGTGACAGGTGAGTGCTTCTGCTATCTTTGCTATTTCATCGCCCTCGGTGCAGGAGGTTTTCATATACGGACATATCCCGGCATCTTCTATCAGTTTAACTGCAAATGCGTCAGGAATTTTGAAAGTTCGGGATATATATGTGTGAAGCTCTCTGCTGTTGCCCTGAAATCCAGCTTTAATCATATCCGCTGCTTTCTGACCGGTAATGGGATATATGTAGTTTATTTCAAGCTCATAGCCCTGAGCTGCGTATCTTGATATATCAAGTATCGCAGGCCCCGAAAAGGCTCTGTGGGTAAGAAGTATATCGCCTGTGGTCGCAGCGACTTCGCGATTGTTTTCAAGAAGCCTTACTGAAACAGCTTTAAACGAAATGCCCGAAAGACTCTTGTAGCCATAGTTGTGGGTATAAATCGGAACAAGAGCAGGTCTTGCAGGTGTCATCTGTATTCCCAGCTTCTCTATGAGATGATACAGTGAGCCGTCTGAGCCTGTTTTTGGATAGGACATACCTCCTATGGCTATAACCAGCTTTTTGGCTTTAAATGAGCTGTTTTCGGTGCTTACGGTATATGTACCGTCGCTGTCGTCACATCTGATATCTGTTATATTTTGTTTGAGAAGCAGCGGAAAACCGTTTGCCTCGGATTTTTTTATAAGCATATTGAGAATTTCGGAGGCCTTTAGGCTTTCGGGAAATATCTTGCCGTCCTCTCTTGTAATTGTCTTAATGCCGTTTTTATTAAGAAACTCTATAAGGGAGAGACTGTTTGCACTGTAAAGCGCGCTTCTGATATATCTGCCGTTTTGTCCGTATCTTGATATGAAGTCCTTGATAGAGCCGTCATGGGTGATATTGCATTGTCCGCTTCCCGAAAGCAGCAGCTTTAATCCGGGTCTTTCGCTGTGGTCTATAATCAGGGAGTCTGCGCTGGGCTCTGACAGGGCGCCGTAAAAAAGTCCCGCTGCGCCTGCTCCGATTACTATGGTATCATAGAGCTTCATTTTCAAGTTCCTCCAGTACAGGCAGTATTTCTTCGAGAGGGAAGCCGATAACGTTGTTGAGAGAGCCCTCGTAGCGCTCTACAAATCTGCCGAAATAGCCCTGAATTGCATATGCTCCGGCCTTGTCATAGGGCTCGTCGGTTTTGAGATAATCAGCAATATCCTCTGCCGTATATTCTTTGAAGTATACCTTTGTGATGCTGCTGAATACGGTTCTTACGGCAGTGCCTGCCTTGATAACGGCAACGCCTGTCACAACATAGTGGGCCCTGCCTGAAAGGTTCATCAGAATTTCCAGAGCATCAGCTTCGTTTTCGGGCTTGCCGATTATTTTATCGTTATATACGATAGTATCTGCCGCCAGTATGTATGGATTTTTTTCTTTGAGTTCTGCGGTTAGATTTTCTTCTACGTTCAGAGCTTTTTTGAGCGCGAGAAACATGCAGGTTTCTGTTTTGCCGCCGTATACCGGAGCGTTTTCTTCTATGTCAGCGGGAATAACGATGGGATTTATGTTATTGGCTTTCATCATTTCAATTCTTCTCGGAGATGATGATGCAAGTATTATATTATCTTTGTACATTTGATACCTCACTTTTTCAGTTTCCCTTTTAGTATAGCATAATATTGCCGCAAGCTGTAAACAATATGTGTAAATGAATGAGGAGATTTTGTATGGAAAACAGGAAACCGGAGAAAAAAGATGTTGCCAAGGCGTATGAAAAGTATGCGACTAAATTTACGCCGAAGCCTAAATACTTTACAAACTGTCTCAAGGCTTTTGTCGTGGGAGGCCTTATATGCGCGGCTGCTGCCTTTGTGCAGAATAAAATGACTGCGGCAGGTATGAACGAGGAGGACGCGGGAATCTTTGTAACTGTAATTCTGATATGTCTTGCCCAGCTTCTGACAGGTATAGGTGTATTTGATACAATAGGCAAGTTTGCGGGAGCAGGTGTTATAGTGCCGATTACGGGTTTTGCCAATTCTATGGTATCACCGGCGCTTGAATACAAAAAAGAGGGCGTTGTGCTGGGCGTAGGAGCCAAGCTGTTTTCTCTTGCGGGGCCTGTGCTGGTATGCGGTATTTCCACAGCGACAATAATAGGCCTTATATACTGGCTGGTTGGGGTGGTATTATGAGAAACAGAATAGGAAGACAGAGCCTGCTTTTCAGAAACAGGCCCGTTATATCGGGGGCATACTCAATTGCAGGCAAAAAAGAGGGCGAGGGGCCTTTGAATAAAGATTTTGACTTTATACTTCCAAAGGACGATTACGGTGAAAAAACGTGGGAAAAGGCGGAGAGCAAAATGCTCAAAAAAGCCATAGAGGAGGCTATTGTCAAATCAGGCCACAGAAAAAATGAGATAGATGCGGTATTAAGCGGCGATCTGCTCAATCAGCTTATGTCGTCATCATTTATGGCAAGGGATCTGCATATACCATTTCTGGGGCTTTACGGAGCCTGTTCGACAATGGCGGAGTCGCTGCTTCTTGGCAGTGTGCTGGTTGACGGAGGCTATGCGGCAAATGTGACAGCAGGGGTATCGAGTCACTACTGTACTGCGGAAAGACAGTTCAGAATGCCTCTTGAGCACGGCAATCAGAGACCGCCGTCTGCCCAGTGGACTGCAACTGCCGCAGGAGCTATGGTGGTTTCCCAGAAGGACAGCCAGAAGGAGCAGTTTATTGACGACAGCGGCAGTCTTGTCAATATGCGTAATATCTGCATAGAGAGCGGTACTATCGGTAAAATCATAGATACGGGAATCAAGGACTCAAATCAGATGGGGGCTGCTATGGCTCCCGCAGCGGTAGATACGATATTAAGTCACCTTGAGGATACAGGCAGGACTCTTGACTATTACGATCTGGTGCTTACGGGAGACCTTGGGTTTATAGGGAAGGATATAGCCAAGGACCTGCTTTGTGATGCGGGAATATCAATAAATGAGATAGACAACAGGTACAATGACTGCGGCGCTATGATTTTTGAAAAGGAGCAGGACGTGCATGCGGGCGGAAGCGGCTGCGGCTGTTCGGCCTGTGTCTATGCAGGGTATGTGTATAACAGGCTGAGAAGAAACGAGCTGAAAAAAGTCCTGCTTATATCGACAGGCGCTCTTTTATCAACTATAAGTCCGATGCAGGGGGAGTCAATTCCCGGAATTGCCCACTGCGTATCTCTGGAGGTGGAATGATGACATATTTATATGCGTTTCTGGCAGGAGGGGGTATCTGCGTCATAGGACAGCTTCTGCTTGATATGACAAAACTTACGGCTCCCAAAGTCCTCGTTATATTTGTGGTTACCGGGGCTGTGCTGCAGGGACTTAATCTGTATGAGCCTTTTGCCGAGCTTGTAAAAAACGGTGCAACAGTGCCGCTTCCCGGCTTTGGGTATTCTCTTGCAAAGGGCGCTATGGAGGGCGCTCAGAGGGGATTTTTAGGCGCTTTGACAGGGGCTGTCGAAAACACTGCGGCAGGCATAGCCACAGCCATAGTGTTCGGATATATAGTTTCCCTTATTTTTAATCCTAAATCCATACGATAGTGTTGGAATTTGACGCTGTTACTGGTACAATATCTATATAATAGATAAGAGGTGAGTATATGTGCAGATACAGCGTAGAGGACATTATTGAAAAGGAATATGCGGGAGAGCTGCCGTTTTCGGCTGTGTTCTTCAGACTTTATGACAGAAAAATAGCGTCGGGAGAGATTACTTTTTCATCTCTCAAAATGAGCAAGGCCGAGTTTACGGCAATGTGTATGAACGGCGAATATGTACCGGAAATTGAAAATGTGCTGGAGCTTTGCAGCAGAATGCTGCTTGAAAGACAGGAAGCAGAGCTTCTGCTGAATGCGGCAGGCTATGAGTTCAGATAAGTAAACCCCCTCAGATTGAGGGGGCTTTGTATTACTGTTCAGCCGGCGGTTCCGGATTGTCCGGTTCCTCAGGCTGATCCGGGGTATCCGGCTGCTCAGGCTCCTGATTTGCATAAGCAGGATCCGTAGGATATTTACCCGGGTTTGAGTTGTGAATGTGGCAGTAATATTTAGGCAGCTTGCCTTCAAGAGCCTTTTCGGCATCTTTTTTACCTGCGCTTACACTGAATTTCTTTTCTGTTACCTCAGGGCAGTCAGGTGTAGGAAGCTCTCCCGACTCTGCGCAGACCTCAATGCTCTTTGAAAGCTTAGGCATTGAAATCTTTGACTGTGTACCTGAAATGAAATATTCACCGTTGTACCTGATTACATTTGACGGTGCTGATTTGAAGCTTGCCGCAGGCAGCTTGGCGCAGATCTGTCTCATTATCTTTGACCAGAGTCTGGCTGATGCCGTCGATCCTTCTGTAAGCTGTATGTTCACGTCGTTACCTATCCATAGGGCTGCTGAGTACTGAGGTGTAAATCCGCAGAACCATGCGTCAACCTTGTCATCTGTAGTACCTGTCTTACCTGCAACCGGCTGAACGCCTATTGCGGCAGCATTGGCAATACCGTTTGTAACTGTAGTTCTTAATATATCGTCCATTATCCACGCAACACCCGGATCAAGCACCTCGTGGGATTCCTGTGTGCTCTTTAATATTATATCTCCGTTTCTGTCGGTAACCTTTGTGTAGGCAACAGGTTCAGTATATGTTCCAAGGTTTGCAAGCGCTGTGTAGGCTCCTGCCATTTCAACAGGGGATATACCGTTTGTCATACCTCCGAGAGCCAGCGCCGCAGCATTCATATCGTTGACATCGCCTGTTTCAACAACAGAGGTTATACCAAATTTTTTAAGCTGCTGGGCCGCATATTCAGGGCCGACCTCTACAAACACCTTGACTGCGCATACGTTGATGGACTGCTGCACAGCCTCTCTCATCGTAACAAATCCTTTGTAGCCGCTGTAGAAGTTCTTAGGCCATACCTGACCGTTTACAGTCATTTTGGCGTCGTTTATGATGCTGGCTGCAGACCAGTAGGAACCATAGGTACCTGATGTCGAAATGTTTTCATCGTATTCGTCATAGGCATAGGTGAAACTCTGCTTCTTGCCGGACTTGGCAGCCTCCATACCCTGCTGGAGAGCGGAGGAGTAAACAGCCAGAGGCTTGATTGACGAACCCGGCTGACGAGGACTTGTGGCTCTATTGTAAAGAAGCCTTCCCGAAGCGCCTCTGCCGCCTGTCATCGCTTTAATCTGAGCTGTTTCATTGTCTATGATTACCATTGCGCTCTGAGGCTGGTTGATCTTCTGTCTCAGAGTGTAGTTTGCAGATTTTATAACCAGATTTGAGCCTGATTTAATGAAGAAATCGGCTGTTTTCTTTTGTTTGAAGAAATCCGCGCTTATAATCATGTTGCCTTTCCGGCTCAGTGATTTGTACTTGGCATCAATTGAGATTACGCCGCCTTCTATTGAATAGAAGAAGCCGTTTTCTTTTGTGTACATATTCTTGAATTCAATGTTGTAGTCTGTCTTGTCGTTAACTTCTGTCTGATAGAAGGCAAGACGCTTGTTCTTCTTAATCAGAAGCGATCCGTCTTTTCTCCATTTGAATTCTGAAGGATACAGGGTAAAGTCACCGTCGCTGTTGAAATAGCTGCTGTAGTTGTAGAGCAGTATTCCGCCGCCTGTCCCGAGTATATTGCCGTTTCCGTCAGTTCTCAAGTTTGCAGTGCCCGGGAAGTTGCTGGTGTCTGCGTATTCTTTCTCTACGATTTCCTGCGCATCTGAGCTTAAGGTTGTATAAATCTCAAGACCGCC
Source organism: uncultured Clostridia bacterium (assembly GCA_934256595.1). GTDB lineage: Bacteria > Bacillota > Clostridia > Peptostreptococcales > Anaerovoracaceae > UMGS973. The sequence goes on along the minus strand of CAKQOW010000023.1, from coordinate 14,468 downwards.
GTTATATACATAATCCCTCGCCTGCTGTTCGCTCATACCGTTGTCTGTCTGAAGGTCTGATATGACTTCCTCTAAGACGTAGTCTGTGAAATATGAGGCAAACGAGCTTGAGGAAGAATTGCTCAGTTTCATATGTTTTTTGAGGTTTGCCGCAAGTGCTTCATCTTTTTCGGCAGAGGTGATATATCCCTGCTCACACATAAATTCAAGAACTGTGTCTCTTCTGGTTTCTGAAGCCTTGCCGTTGTAGTAGTAAATCCAGTCGTTATCCTGACCTAGAATATTCTTGTCATCGGCATTTACAGAGCCCTTTTCGACTCTGAGTACCAGAGCGTTGGTGGTAGGGGACTGAGGAAGAGCTGCAAGAGCTGCGCATTCAAGCAGGTCCAGGTCCTCAACGTCTTTTGAGAAATATGCGTTTGCTGCGGACTGTATGCCGTAGGTACCGTAGCCCAGATTGATTGTATTGAGATACGCCTCTATAATCTGCTCCTTGGAAAGCTTGTTTTCAAGACATATCGTGTAATACGCCTCTTTAATCTTTCGCGCGTAGGTTCTCTCGTTGTCAAGGTAGATATTCCTTGCAAGCTGCTGAGTCAGCGTACTTGTGCCACTTATCTGCTCGCTGCTGAACAGGCTGTCCTTGATAGCTCCCAGTATTCTTATGAAGTTGAAGCCGTGATGCTTCCAGAAGGTCTTGTCCTCAATGGAAACAATGGCATTTATCATATTCTCAGGGATCTGGTCGTATTCAACATTTGTTCTGTTGCCGTCATCTCCGGCATACACGCTGTATATCTGATTTTCCTCATCGTCATACAGGACAGAGCTTTCGTTTAAGAAAGAATAAATGTTGTCTGGATCTATTTTCGGTGCCTTGGCTATTACAACTGCAGCGTATACGGCTGCAACCAGCACCAGCGCCAGAATTGCAAGAAGCACTATTTTTATTATCCTCTTTGCCCGTGACGGTTTTTTGCCGGAGGATTTCTTTTTACCTCTTCTGCCGGCAGTTTTACTGTTTGCGGAAGTTTCCGAAACAGTATCTTTATCATAAAAAGCAGCGGTTCTTCCCTTGCTTTTTTTTCTTGATTTCTTCACAGGTCTTTGTGGTATGTGTTCGTTATTGTAGTTATCTGACAAAACTCCACCGCCTTTCAAGTTACAAAAATATAGTATATTCTATCATATTTAAGGGCAGATTTAAAGGTTTTTCTTGTAAACTGCAAAAAACCACTGGCAAAACCCCGTTGAAATGCAAGGAATTTCACTCTTTATATGAGCGTAAAGGGGAGATATATAAATTTGCTTAATTAAGGTACAAAAAAGCTGTTTTTATTCTTTGCCCGGGCGTATTTCCGCCACCTGGCGCAAAAAACGACCACTTAACCGAAACAGCTTGAAACAGTAACCTATATATGATAACGTTAAAAAAACAGATATAACAGGAGTGCGCAATGAAGATAGTTATATGTGACGACAGAGAATTTGAACTTGAAATACTGAGGTCTATGTGCGAGGAATATGCAGCCGAAAACAGTCTTGAGACGGATATAGTGTGTACTGCTGATGCTGCATGCATAGAGGTGGAGCAGCCCGATATACTCATACTTGATATAGAGATGCCGCAGAAAAGCGGCATAGAGATTAAGAACGAGCTTACAAAGGGTGACAAACCCCTTATTATTTTTGCAACGGCATATTTTGAGTTTATGAAAGAGGCCTTTGGCAAAAATGTCATAGGATATATGCAAAAGCCTGTAAGGAAATATGAGTTTTATGACTATATGGACGCCGCTTTAGATATTCTCTCTTTTGAAACAGTGATACATATAGATAATGACACCGAAGTGAAAAGCAATGACATACTGATGATAAATGCCGATAACAGCTATACTGAAATCGAACTTATAACCGGTGATAAAAAGCGAAACATAAGGAAAAGTCTGAAGGCGTGGGAAGAAGAACTCATGCAGTATGGATTTATGCGTATAAATGACGCCTGCATTATAAACTGTAAATATGTGAAAGGCATTGAGGGTGATAATGCGGTGATTAAGGATATAGATGTAAAGGTTAGAATAAGCAGAAGAAAAAAGGCCGAATGTATTAAGTTTTTCAGGGCTTATCGTGCCAAATCTTCAAAATATATTTAGAGAGGTGATAAAATGGCTCAATACATATTCGGAATAATAATTCTTATACTGCTTTTCCGGGAAGTGCTGGGATACAAAGAGCTTGAAAAAGGAATATTTGTAGCAACAGGCATAGTAATAGCTGTTGCAGGGGGAGCTGTAGAGGCGTGTGTTGATGTTTATGATTTGAATATATGGCTGCAAAGATTTTTATTGATAATACCATCACTGATACCAATGCTTATATTTAAAGGCAGAAAAGGCGTTATATTTGGTATCGGGTTTTGTGTAATATGTTTAATAGCAGAGATAACATTAGTTGTTTTCGGGTTAAAACTGATTACTGTTGGTTTGAATTTTGGGAGTATGGATAACTATATACTTTCAGGGGCAATATGCATAATAGTAATACTGCTTATACGATGCTATATAAAATCAAACGATATAAATCTATATCCCAGAGTAAATGGATTGAACAGCCTGATTTTCATACCTGTAATAGTGATAATATATATAGCAGAAATTAACCGTATGTATGTTGGTAAAGTTTCAAATGAGGATGCAGCTTTAATTAATGGAGTTAATCTTACAAAAGGAGCCGTTTTAGGCATACTTGCAGTTGCGCTGTTTCTGGTATTGGTGGTACTTGTTTATCAGAAAAAAGAAATGAAGCGGCTTATGCTTCTGAAAGATAAGTGTATAAGTGAACAGACAGAACAGTATAAGACGGCTATGAACAAGGAAAGAGAGCTTCGCAGGTTCAGACACGACTATAATGCTCATATGACAGCTGTTTCTGGTCTGCTTGCAAATGAAGAATATGATAAGCTGAAAGAATACATTAAAAGTATGGGATATTTTAAAGAGAAATTCAATCTTGTCAATTCAGGAAACATAATAACCGATGCAGTGTTTAATCAGTACAAGGAACTGTGTAATAAGGACAATATTGAATTTGAAATCTCAGGCAAACTGCCTGAAAACTTCAATATGGTAGAAACAGACTTATGCGTGCTGTTTTCAAACCTGATGTCTAATGCCTATGAAGCTGCTGTGCAGTGTAATAAGGACAGCAGCATAATAAGGACACAGATACGTAACAATGATGATGATGTGTTTATTAAATTATCAAACTCGGTTAAGGGAGAGGTTGAGTTTAAAAACGGTCTGCCTGTAACGAATAAACCTGACAGGAAAAATCACGGTTTTGGTGTTGAGAATATTCTTGAGGTGGTAGAGAGAAACGGCGGGCATATAGAGTGGAAACAGCCTGATAAAGGCAGGTTTACAGCGGATATTATGCTAAATGCATAAATAAGGAAAGATATTATACGAGGAGAATGTGAAATGAAAAAAAGAACTATGATAATGGCAGCTGTTATTATTTCAATACTGATGTGTACAGGCTGCTCTGTAAATGAACTGAAATATGAAGATAACCTTGGTTATGACCTGAATAAAGCCAAGAGCGGGAATATTGTTTTTAATGTTTATCACTCTGATACTGAGGATCATTCGTGGGAGCTTATAGCAAGATTTCCATGTCAGGCTGAGCCGGGGCATTACAGCGATATAAACCTTAAGAGCAAAGGTGAGAAGATAACAGCAGAACTGACAGATAATATGTATACGGCGTCAGATGACGGAAATTCTGCCGTATATGAAGGCACTTCCGTTACGGCATGTGATTTTAAGGTGGAAGGCTTCAAAGGCTCTTTGATGGGATACAGTCAGTATGCAGTTAAGAACAAATCAGGTGAACAGCCTGTGCGGCTATACCCTGTTTCCAACAGTGACGGCGTATACTTATCAGGGGAGAAAGTAAGTCTTGATAAACCTTATGATACAGAGGGAGAGAATTTAGACAACATCCTTATAACTATAGAGATGAAGTAAAGCAGCTTCGACTGCACATGTGCATATTTAGAGAGGTGACAAATGGCGCAATACATATTCGGAATAATAATTCTTACACTGCTTTTCAGGAGCGTGCTGGGGTACAAAGAACTTGAAAAAGGAATATTCATAGCAACAGGTATAGTAATAGCTGTAGCAGGAGGAGTTGTAGAGGCATGTTTTGATGTTTTCGATGATTTTAATATCTGGATATATAGATTTTTTCTTATACTGCCGTCACTGATACCGATGTTTATTTTTAAAGGCCGAAAGGGTGTTATATTTGGTATTGGATTTTGCATTTTATGTTTAATGAGAAAATTTGCAGAAGTTACATTTGGAATAAAACTTATATCAAACAACGAAAAAGCGTTAGAATTTAACGATTATATTATAGCAGGAACTTTCATAATTGTTTTGTTGCTGATAACAAGGTGCTATATAAAATCAAATAATATAAATCTATACACTAGAATTAATGGATTAAATCCGCTGTTGTTTATTCCTGCTGTATTGATAATGTATATTTCGGAAGTAGGTCGCATGTATGTCGGCAGAGTATCTAATGAAGAGGCTGCTGTAATTAATGGTATTAATCTTACAAAAGGCGCTGTTTTAGGAATACTTGCGGTCACACTGTTTATAGTATTGGTGATGCTTGTTTATCAGAAAAAAGAAATGAAGCGTCTTATGGTGTTAATGGATAAGTGCATAAGTGAGCAGACAGAGCAGTATAAAATGGCTATGAACAAGGAAAGAGAGCTTCGCAGGTTCAGACACGACTATAACGCTCATATGACAGCCATTTCAAGCCTGCTTGCAAATAAAGAATACGATAAGCTGCAGGAATACATTAAATCTATGGGATACTTTAGAGAGAAATTCAACCTTGTTAATTCAGGAAACATAATAACTGACGCAGTGTTTAACCAGTATAAGGAATTATGTGATAAGGATAATATTGAATTTGAAATCTCAGGCAAACTGCCTGAAAACTTCGGTATGGCAGAAACAGATTTATGCGTACTGTTTTCAAATCTGATGTCTAATGCCTATGAGGCTGCTGCGCAGTGTGATAAGGACAGCAGTATAATCAGGACACAGATACGCAACAATGATGATGATGTGTTTATTAAACTGTCAAACTCGGTTAATGGAGAAATTGAGTTTAAAAACGGTCTGCCTGTAACAGATAAACCTGACAGGAAAAATCACGGTTTCGGTGTTGAGAATATTCTTGAGGTGGTGGAGAGAAACGGCGGGCATATAGAGTGGAAACAGCCTGATAAAGGCAGGTTTACAGCAGATATTATGCTGAATGTATAGGGAGATAGCTATGAAAAACTGTTCTAGGATTAACTCGGACAAGGTAATAATATATACAGTAATTGGTGTGGCATTAATACTGGCAGTTATTTTTACTGTACAAATGATTACTGATAGAATGGCAAATCAGGCGATTAAGGAAGAATTTCTGGAGGGTCCGTATTCATCAGAGGAATGTGACAGACTCACGCCTGAATATGCATCATTTAAATATTATAATAAGATACGGAAATATCCGTCTTTGGATTTTTCACAGAAAAAACTGATTTCACCCAGAGGCTACGGCTTTAAGAAAAAAGTTGTTTTTGATAAAAAGACAGTTTTTCAAATGGAGTTTTTGATAGAAGCTGATATGTATAACAAGGGATTTGTATATGGTATATACAGAGATGAGCTTTTACAAAATCCGGTCAGAGAAAATTATACACAGGAAGAATTTGATGCGGAAATTGCAGATGAAAAAGGTGAAAAGTATGAACCTTATGAATATGGAATATTGGTTGTTTTAGAACCGGGAACGTACTATGTTGCAGGATTTGCAGTCGATAAAGAATACAGCAGCAAGGTTCATTTCCATACCAGCTATGGATACATATGCGATGAATATGATATAGAGCTTAACATGACCTACAGATATTTTAAGCATTATACAGGCGGGGATACATATTTTAAATTTGCTGCAAACAAAGACGGCAAAATAAAGGTTACTGCAAGCGGTGACTATATCGTTTTGTGTGATGCCGATAAGAATGAAATTTCAGAAAGAGTGTATACGGAATATACTGATGAAACAGCAAAGATATTAACGGAGTTTGAAGTAAATAACGGTGAAACATATTATATTAAAGCATATAACGAGAAATGCCGCTGTCTGTCATATGAGATTTTGTATCCAAAGATAATGAATGTGAAATTCTGAATTTCAAAGATAAAATCATAAAAAAAGCGGCTTCGGCTGCTTTTTTATTTTAAGTTTGGGAGCTGAGCAGGCAGAGGAAAGGTAATAGGGAAGGCAGGGGAATATAATTAACCGTAATCAATGTAATTTTCACTGCAGAGTACCGCTTATAACAAAAAACGACCATATACCACATATCCCTTGAACCGGTCTGAATTATATGTTAATTTTTAAGTAAGCGGCTAGTGCTTTCAGGGGCAGGAAAAGGGGTAAATATGACAAAGGGAAAGAAGATACTGATATGTGTGATTACAGCTATATATAAAATATGAGAAACAGGAAGTATTGGATAAAAGAAATACGTTATATAGAATTACAGAGAATAAGCCTGTTGAAAAAGATACTGACGGAAGCCTGTATACTTGGACAGTTATTTCTGTCGGACCTTTGTATTTTGCGCGGTATTACGGAGAATGTTAGAGTCGGAAAAATTCTGTAGGGAGACGGCAATGAAGATAGTTATATGTGACGACAGAGAATTTGAACTTGAAATACTGAGAACTATGTGTGAGGAATATGCAGCCGAAAACAGTCTTGAGGCGGATATAGTATGCACCACTGATGCTGCATGCATAGAGGCGGAGGAGCCCGATATACTCATACTTGATATAGAGATGCCGCAGAAAAGCGGCATAGAGATTAAAAATGAACTTGCAAAAGGAGACCGCCCGCTGATTATATTTGCAACCGCATACTTTGAATTTATGAAAGAGGCCTTTGGCAGAAACGTCATAGGATATATGCAGAAGCCTGTTAAAAAATTTGAATTTGACAACTATATGAAAACCGCAATAGACATTATATCACTTGAAACCACCGTATATATCGACGATAAGGCGGCGGTAAAAAGCAGCGACATACTTATGATAAACGCAGACAGGGGATATACGGAGATTGAACTTGCATCAGGTCAGAAGAAAACCTGCATAAGAAAAAGCCTCAAGGTATGGGAGGAAGAACTGGGGCAGTACGGATTTATGAGAATAAATGACGGCTGCATCATAAACTGCAGATATGTCAGAGAAATTGAGGGAAACACTGCTGTAATAAGAAATACAGGAGCAAAATTAAAGGTGAGCAGAAGAAGAAAAACCGAATGCTCCGCATTTTTCAGAGAGTACAGCGTTAAATCCTCAAGATACATTTAGAGAGGTATTATATGGCTCAATACACGTTTGGAATACTGATACTGCTGCTGTTTTTCAGGGGAGTGCTTGGATACAGAGAGCTTGAAAAAGGAATATTTATTGCAGCAGGCATAGCCATTGCCGCAGCAGGCGAGCTTATAGAGCTGTGCTTTGATGTCTATGAAACGAATATATGGATGCAGAGGCTTTTGCTTGTGATGCTCTCGATGATACCTATGTTCATATTCAAAGGCCGCAAAATCATCATATTCGGCACAGGGTTTTGCGTCATATGCCTTGTTTCCGAGATAACCTCGGTTATCTACGGACTTGAGCTTATAGCCATAGGTCTTGAACTTATTGAAATCGGACCGTATTTTGCAGGCATAGACAACTACCTTATTTCAGGAATTGTCTGCATAGCCGCCCTGATGATTTTAATGCGCTATGTCAGAGTGAAGAATATAGAGCTATATTCTAAAATAAATGAAATGAACAGCCTGCTGTTTATTCCCGCCGTCGCCATAATGTACATAACAAAAATCGGCGGTATGTACGGCATCAGGATATTCAGCAGAGAAACAGCTCTGATTATGGGTATAGATACAACCAAAAATTCGGTTCTGGGCATGCTGGCCTTTGCGCTGTTTTTTCTTCTGGTGGTACTGGCCTATCAGAAAAAAACAATGAAGCGTCTGCTTCTGCTCAGTGAAAAATGCCTTAAGGATCAGACTGCACAGTACAAACTGACTATGAACAAGGACAGAGAACTTCGCAAATTCAGACATGACTACAATGCTCATATGACGGCAATTGCAGGCCTGCTTGCAAACGGAGAATACACAAAGCTTCAGGAATATATCAGAAGCATGGGAGAGTTCAGAGATAAATTCAACCTTGTAAGCTCCGGGAATATAGTTTCCGATGCAATACTCAACCAGTACAAGGAGCTTTGCAACAGAGAGGATATCACTTTTGAAATTGCAGGCAAATTCCCGGAGAGATTTAATATGGCGGAAACAGATCTGTGCATGATGTTCTCAAACCTTATGTCCAATGCCTATGAGGCGGCGCTGCAGTGTGAAGCAGGCAGCCGCAGCATAAGGACTGAAATAAGGAACAATGAGGAAAATGTGTTTTTAAAGATAGTAAACTCTGTAAAGGGTGAGGTTGTTTTTAAAAACGGCATACCGGTGACAGACAAAAAGGACAGGGACAATCACGGCTTCGGAACTGAGAGCATACTTGATGTGATTAAAAGAAATGATGGGTATATAGAATGGAAACAGCCTGATAAAGGTACATTTGTTACAGATATTATAATTGGTGTGAAATGAGGAGGACTGTTATGAATACGATGGCATTTTTAGGACTTTTGGGAATGATTGCAATGCAGATTGGAGTTTTGTATTTCATAGTAAGCTTGCAGTCAGAAAAGCGCTTAAAGAATATGATGAGGACAGGAACAGAGAGCCGGACAGAAATTAGCTTATTCGGAGATATAGGTTGATTTGGGGAAGGGCAGAATTTAAAATTACGGGATTAAGGAGGTTCTAATGAAAAAGATATTTATACTGTTACTGGCAGTCTTAGCTGTGTTTGTGACTGCATGCGGAAATACAAGTGATGCTGAAATTATCTATGGAGACTCGGATATCTATACCCGGTCGGATATGGACTCAGCTATAAGGCTGATTAAAAAAGAGTTTTCGGGCTGGAGCGGCTGTGAGCTGCACAAGATTGAATACGCAGGTGATGAATGTAATTCGGAAGAGAATATCAAATGGCTTAATGAGCTTGCAGAGGCAAACGGCATAAAGGCGGAGCTGACACAGTGTATTCAGTTTGTAAGTGAATTTCATTCTCCGAAAAACGGCGGAGGTGCATGGAATCCGGATGAGGAGTACACAGGCTGGCAGTGGGATCTTGCAAGGGCGGAAGGCGGCAAATGGTACCTGCTGACATGGGGTTATTAGAGCAGCAGTGTGAAAGGACGGGACTATGGTAAACAGGAATATGAGAATAGGAGTAATAGTACCGGTTGTTATAGGGATTGCTCTTATTGCTGTGATATTCTATGCAGTAAAAACAACCATATCGGAGCCCTACTATTCAAAGGACTGTGATTTGCTTACACCTGAATACGCTGCTCAGGCCTCAGATTATATAGAGTCTGAAAAAACCATTGACTTTGCAGACAGCAAAAGAGTGAGTCCCAGAGGCTACGGCTTCAAGAAAAAAATAACCTTTACAGAAACTGCGGCATTTCATATGGAGCTTGTAGAGTCTATGAGTATGTATAAAAGAGGATTTGTATACGGAATATACAAAGACAGCCTGCTTGAAGAACCGGTAAGCGAAAACCTGCTTGATACGGCATTTGAAGCGGCAGAGGAAGAAGAAAAGGGCGTAATTATTCCGTATGAGTACGGAGTTGATGCTGTTTTAGAGCCGGGTACATATTATATAGGAATGTTTGCAAAACAGGTGGATCGCATAGGAATGGAAGAGTCTTTTTCAGTAAATTATTCATATATTAAATAGGAATATTCCTGCCGGTTACAAATGAACAGCATGATTAAACACAAGGACATAGATTAAGGATAAACTCTTTAATTTATGTCCTTTTTTGAGCAAGGCTATTGTAAAATGATGTAATGAGATATAAAATATGTATAGAAGTACAGCAGGGGAAGAAGCAAAGCCGGTAAGTCAGGAGAAAGGAAATGAGAAGACCGGCAGTTTTAATAGCATTTATAATGGCAGCAGCCATACTTGTAACAGACAGCATTACAGGGTATACGTCAGATTACCTTGAAAGCCTTGAGGGCGACACCGTTGCGGTTACAGGCACAGTTACAAGCATAGTTAAAAAAGACGACGAATATTTCAAGCTTCAGCTTAAAGATATCAGTATAATTTCCGATAACGGCGCGCGAAGCTACAAAAAGAAAATCATGGTCAATGTGTATTCTGATATTGCAGATTACAGAACAGTACTGTGGGACAGGGTATACATAACCGGTGAGGTTTCCATACCCAAAGAAAGAAGTAACCCCGGGACCTTTGATTACAGGAGATATCTTAAAAGCGTCGGAATAAGGTGCATAATTACCGCAGAGGGCATAGAGACTGTGAAAAAGGCAAGTGGCATAGCCGCATTGCTTAAATCTGCAAAATGCCGTACAGCAGATATTTTTGAAAGCGCTCTCGGAGATGATTCCGCTGTTGTCATGGGGCTTTTGTTTGGAGAGACCTCAGGCATAGACGAGGACATTATTGAAACATTCAGAAGAGGAGGCACGGCCCATGTGCTTGCCGTAAGCGGACTCCATTTAGGAATCCTTTATTCATTTCTGTGCAGATTTAAAAGAAAAAAGAGAAGCATACCTGCAGACACCGCTATAGTACTTGCATTAATGGCATATACGGCGCTTGCAGGCTTTACAGCATCTGTTGTAAGAGCCTGCCTTATGATATTCATACACATTGCGGGAAACCATCTTAACCGCAGATATGATCTTTTATCATCGACCTGCGTTTCAATGATTATAATTCTGGCGGTAAATCCTATGCAGATATATAACGCAGGATTTCAGATGTCTTTTCTGGCAGTTATAACCCTTGGGATAATGATACCGCTGATACAAAAAAAGATAAAGGGTATACTGCTGCCTATGATTGCAGTGCAGACGGGAATGGTACCATACACAATGTATGTGTTCAACTATGTATCGCTGACCTCGATTATCAGCAACATACCTGTATACTTTATTGCGGCGGCGATAATCCCTGCAGGAATATCGGTAATCGCTTTATGCTGGCTTCCTGCTGTAGCGCAGATTGCGGCAATGCTTACAGGCATATTCGTAAAACTGCTTTTGTGGTGCAATGATTTTACATATATGGGCGGAGTGTTCACCTTTGATGTGGCAAGCCCGTCTGTAATATTTCTTGCCGTCTACTACATATTTATATTCTATATATGCTCAGAAGCGGGACAGATAGCTTTAATAAGACGAAACTACAAAAAAATCGCAGCGGTATTTGCAGCGGCGGTAATATGCGGCGCAGGCTGCAGCGTGTATATTTCGGACGGGTTTGAAAAAACGGATATGGTGTTTGTAGACGTGGGACAGGGGGATTGCCTGCATATAAAGGCAGGAGGCAAAAACCTCCTTATAGACGGCGGAGGAAACTTTAATTACAATGTGGGAAAGAACACACTCAAACCGTATCTTCTGAAAAACGGCGTGACTAAAATAGATATGGCAATAGCAACACATCTTCATACAGATCATTATCAGGGGCTTAAAGAACTGTCTCAGACGTACAGGATTAAAAAGCTGGGCGTGTATGAGGCAAACAGTATTAATGAAAACCACCTGAAAAAGGAATTTAAAACAGATGAAATACTGTATCTTGCGGCAGGCGATGTGATAAATATGGGCAGAGAAGTGTCTGTTGAAATACTGAGCCCGGCAGGAGGCAATCCTTTAGATGAAAAAGACGAAAACAAAAACAGCCTTGTTTTGAGAGTGAACGTAAAGGGAAGCAGCGTGCTTATGACAGGAGATATAGATGAAAAGGGCGAAATGGCTCTGATAGCGGATACGGATATTAAAGCCGATATACTTAAAGTCGCTCATCATGGAAGCAGATACAGCTCATGCGAGAAATTTATAGAGGCTGCTGCTGCGGAAACTGCAGTAATACAGGTAGGCAAAAACACGTACGGACACCCGTCTGAGGAAGTGATTAAAAGACTTGAGGAACATAAAATAACTGTATTAAGGAATGATGAGCAGGGGGCAGTAGGCATAAAAGTTAATAAAGCAGGAAAAATTGGAATTGTTACAATGAGAAAACGGCAGTAGCTGCATAGGAATTACAGCCTTGCAAACAGCCTGCCGGACCTGTATAATTGTTATATAAATTTATTGGATTGAGGGCTAATTATGTCAGAACACGCATTCAGGAGAATAGGCAGAGATATCAAAGAGGGCCGCATTGGCAGCCTTGTTTTATTGTACGGAAAAGAACAGTATCTTGTAAACTGGGCGGAGGAGCTGCTGGTTTCAACATATATAAATCCCGCTACAAAGCAGATGGACTATGCTGTGTTTGATGCAGCCTCGGCAGAGCCTGTCGAAATCAGAAATGCGTGTGAAACCATAGCGATGCTTTCCGAAAAAAGAGTGGTGACTGTAAAATTTGGCGCAAAGCCAAAGCTGAAACCCTCAGATGTTATAAATGAGGCGGGAGAACTGCCGCCGGAAACACTGCTTATACTTGCATTTGAAAGCGAGGAGCTTGACAGGGACACCATTAAAGCCGCTGAAGACAGGGCCGCAGTGTATGACTTCGCATCTCTTGACGACAGACTTCTCAAGGCGTTTATAGGTAAGAGAGTCAGGGCAGAGGGCAAGACTATAGGCAATGGGGCAGCCAGAGAGTTTGTCGAGGTAAGCGGATACTTTCACAGGGACAGCGACTATACGTTGTATAATCTCGAAAACGACCTGAAAAAAATAGCGGCGCACAGCACCGGTGATGAAATAACGGCAGACGATATCAATGCGGTTACAAACGGCAGTATAGAGCGAAACATATTCGCTCTTGTCGATGCAGTCAGCAGAAACCGCAAAGATGAAGCCTACAGAATGTTATATAATCTCCTTTCGGGAGGAGATACTGTTTATCATATGCTTTCTATGATTACGGGACAGTTTGAAATTATTCTGTCCGTAAAGGAACTGAGAGAAAAAAGCATGAGCAATGCTCAGATTCAGAAAGCGCTCAAAATACACGAATACAGAATTAAAAAAGCTGTTCCTCTGGCGGACAGATATTCTGTAAAAGAGCTGAAGCGTATACTGATAAACGCCTATGAGATAGATAACAGTATTAAATCGGGTCTTATGGAGGCCCAGCTTGCGCTGGAGCTTTTCATAGCGGAGATATAGATTGGAGACAATATATTAATGAATAAACAGTTAAGGGCGGATATGTTGCTTGTTCTTGTAACTTTGTTCTGGGGAGTTTCATATCTGCTGGTTGATATAGCTTTGGTTGAAATAGAGCCGTTTACTCTTAATTTCATCAGGTTTTTCGGAGCTTTCGTCATTGCGGCGGCAGCTTCGTTTCCTAAAATCAGAAATGTTAATAAAATAACACTCATATACAGCGCGCTGATAGGGTTGATACTTGTATTTGTATATATAGGCTCAACCTTTGGGATTATGTATACCAGTCTTTCAAATGCGGGATTTTTATGTGCTCTGACCTGTGTGTTTACACCGGTTCTGGGGTTTATCTTCAAAAAACAGGTGCCCGACAAAAAATTCCTTCTTGTTATTATTATCTGCTTTGCGGGAATTGCGCTTCTTTCGCTTGACGAAAATCTAAAGCCTGCCCCGGGGGATATAATATGCCTGCTGTGCGCTGTGTCATATGCTGCGGATCTGCTTGTTACAGAAACAGCAGTATCAAAGGAAGAAGTCAATGTATTTCAGCTAGGGGTGTTTCAGCTTGGCTTTACAGGTATTTTCTGCCTTATAGCTGCGCTTGTGCTTGAAACGCCGCAGCTTCCGCACAGTCCTAAAGTATGGGGCGCGGTGGTATTTCTCGCGGTATTCTGCACAGGTATAGCATTTATAGCTCAAACTGTAGCCCAGCAGTATACATCAGCCTCAAGAGTGGGAATAATATTTACACTTGAGCCTGTGTTTGCGGCAGTTACCGCATATTTTTTTGCGGGAGAAAGGCTTATTCCGAGAGCCTATGCGGGCGCGGTGCTTCTTTTACTTTCACTTTTCATAATGGAAGCCGATTTAACACGCCGTGAGCAAGAAATCCCCCTCTTCTATAAGTGGTGGGATGAATTGCGATAAACACGGCGCTTCTTGACCTTTATATTGCATAGTAATATAATCTGATTACAAGAGGTAAGAAAAATGGCAAACAAAGCAATTAAGTATCGCATATATCCTACAACTGAGCAGAGTATTATGTTCTCTAAGACCT
>CAKQOW010000022.1 GCA_934256595.1 uncultured Clostridia bacterium | reverse complement strand
GGTATTCTTGTGGATTTTCTTAATAAGTATGCGGTGGAGGTTGAAGGTATGCTTACGGGAATAACAGTAGAGAAATACGGAGAGGTTATGAAGAAAGAGGGATTTGAAGATGGTAAGGCCGCAGGACTCGAACAAGGTAGGAATGAAGGCTTTGTGGAAAGCAGATTGGAAATGGCGAAAGCTATGAAAGCCGACAATAAACCTGTTGATGAAATATCAAAATATACAGGATTATCTGCTGAGGAACTAGAGAAATTGTAATCCAAAATATATTAAATTCCATTTATAAATCTAAAAAATAAAGCGACCTTGAGGGGTCGCTTTTAAGTCTCCGGTGTTATTTGCCCGGACCGCTTAATCCGCTGTCATCTATGTCATCGTTATCTGACGGCTTAGGCGGTTCAGGTTCCGGCTCCGGCTTTACGGTTGTATTTGACAGTTTGTCAGCCTTGTTTGAATTGCTTGAATCCGAAGAGCCGGTCTTGTCATTTGACTTGCCTGCATTGCTGCTGTCAGTTGTCTTGCTGTGAGTGGTAGCGCTTGCAGGAGGCTGTGATGTATTGGTTTCTGAAACTTTCTCGCTGTCAGATGCGGTAGTTTCAGGGTCTTTTTTGTAATTGTCTATAGTCTCGGCTATCTGTTTAACCGACTTGTCAACAAAATCCCTGACGTCCTTTTCGGTGAGTTTATCCTCTTTGGATACCACATCTAAAATCAGTGCCAGCTTGCCGGCTGTGGTATTAAGGTCAGATGCCTCCGCTCTGTCTTTTTCGGTAACCTCGATTACCTCTGATGTCAGGGTATAATCCGAGGTGATTGCCGAAAGGCTGTTTTCAAGGTCTGCCGCCTTGCTGCTGTTCTTGTCACAGCATACTGACAGTACCATATAGTCGTGTTCATCGCCTGTCAGGTATCCCAGCTTGTATAATTCATCGACTGTCATTTTGAAAACATCTTCAAATGATGCGAATTTAGATATATCATCTGAAATATTATCCACGATTTCCTGTCCCTCGTCATTCATACACTCAATTGATACAACCTGATCGAAACGGTTGAGAGTGTATTCGATAGACGGATTGACATCAAGTGTTACATGAGAGTAAGGGGAAACTGCCGTAGCATATCCTGCTCCGCCTGTTGCAAGAAGCATGAAACAGGCCGCAACGGCGATAAGACCGCTTCTGCGTGGCTTCTTTGAAACAGCAATGCTGACTTCCTGCCCTACAACGTAATCGCGCTTCGGAACTTTTATGATGCTGCCGTCACTTAACAGTGCCGCTGCATGTTTTTTGTCAGTTTCGACGATTAACGCCTTCATTCTGCTTCTCCTTCCCTGATGTATTTCATATATTCAGCCAGTATAGGGAAATTCCCTGTAAGTATTATTGTGGCTGCAATTATGTATTTTCTGTGTCTTTCGAGAACCTTGACCGGCACGCTGCTCTGGGCAGCCAGTGCCTTGATGGGTAATTTGTGTGTGGATCTCAGTGTTTCGAGGATAATCGGTGAGGATATAATCGCTCTTACTGCCTGAGCGCACTGCCTCTTGGTTTTGGAGGCCTTTGGAGATACCTCCGACAGCTCCATAAAAGAAAATCCGAAACGGCTGAAAATGTCGTTTACAGTATGTATCTCATCTGCCGCGGTAAGCGCCGGTCTGTCGGCCAGCTTCTCAGCCACCTCATAATGTATGGCCTGAACTTCGCCGTCATCATCTGTGTTTCCGCTGAAAACCTCCGGAGATACACTGTGTTCGTCTGAAAATCTCTGCTGGGTTCTGTAGTAATCAGTAAGTCTGCGCTTGATTACCAGTCCCGCAAACGGAAGAAAATCACCCTGGTCCGTATTATATTTAGTTATAGCTGTAAAGAAAGCGTACATGGCAATAGAAAATTCATCGTCGCTTTCCGATATATATCTGCCTGCCTGTTTGCCCGCACAGCCGAGAATAAATGTCTTGTTCTCTGCAATGAACTCATTCATATACGAATCGTCCTGTGCGGCTCTTACGGCTTTTTCGTTAACTGAATCCAAGCGCCTGCCTCCTTAATTAGTTTGATGCTGTTATCAGCCGACACCATATAGAGTAATATATCATTTTTTGAGATAAAAATCAATAATACTGATACCCGGATGGCATAGCACTTTGGTTTACATTAATATATTCGCAAGAACCTTCAAAAAAAACGGGGTTTGGGAGAAAATAAAGCCAAAAACTAAATTAAGTGAAAATTCCAACAAAAACTTTGTGAGCCTCGCACAAAGCCGCAAATATAATTTGTGTTACATAACAAAAATAAAAAATTTTTTTTGTGTTAAGAAACAATTTGTTATTGACAACTGTTTTTTTCTGCCATATAATAAGAAAGTCATATTAAACAGCAATTTTTTGCTGTATCAGAAGTTATTATGAAATTTTATTTGAGGAGAGTGAATTACATTGAGAGAACAATGGAACAGCAAACTTGGATTTATTCTTGCTGCAATAGGTTCCGCTGTAGGTCTGGGCAATCTGTGGAGATTCCCGTACATAGCGGCGACCAACGGCGGCGGCGCATTTATTTTTCCATATCTGTTTGCAATTTTAACAGCAGGTATTCCTATTCTTATTCTGGAATACACATTAGGTAAAACTTACAGAGCGGGCGCTCCGGGAACATTCGCAAGAATCAACAGAAAATTCGAATGGCTCGGCTGGGGACAGGTAATGATTTCATTCCTTATCTCTATCTACTATTTTGCAATAGTTGTATGGGTAGTAAGCTATATAGGATATTCATTTACTCAGGCATGGGGCGATGATGCGAACTCATTCTTTAATGAATATCTGGGAATCAGCGACAGTCTGACTCAGCTTGGCGGCATCAAGACTCATCTGATTATACCGTTTGTTATTATATGGGCTGTTGTAGCATTTATTATGTACAAGGGCATCAACAAGGGTATCGACATTGCCTGCAAAATCTGTCTGCCGGTACTGATGCTCTGCTGCATTATATTAGTAGTAAGAGGTATCACACTTCCCGGCGCGGTAGACGGACTTGCATATATGTTTACTCCTGACTGGGCGGCAATCAAGGAGCCCGGTGTATGGGTAGCGGCCTACGGACAGGTATTCTTCAGCTTATCTATAGCCTTTGCTATTATGATCAGTTACTCAAGCTTCCTGCCAAAGGAAGAGGACGTTGTAAATACAGCATTCCTGACTGCCTGCACAAACCATGGGTTTGAGGTGTTCGCAGGAATAGGTATTTTCTCAATTATGGGATATATGGCCATGCAGCAGGGCGTTGGCGTTGAAGATGTTGCAGCAGCCGGTGTAGGACTTGCATTTGTTGTATTCCCTACAGCAATCAGCACACTTCCTGCATTAAATGCGTTATTCGGACTTTGCTTCTTTGTATCACTGTTTACAGCAGGTATCACTTCGCTGGTATCAATTCTTCAGGCTGTAGTTACAGGTATTGAGGACAAATTCCAGATGGGGCACAAGAAGACTGTAACAGCAGTTCTTGTACCTACTTTCCTGCTGAGCATACTGTTTATCACAGGCGCAGGATTATATATCCTCGACTTTACAGATTACATCTGCAACAATATAGGTATTGTTGCCAGCGGTGTTATTGAGCTTATACTTATATGCTGGTTCTTCAAGCCTGAAAAGCTCAGAGCAGCAGCAAACGAATACTCAAACTTCTCTGTAGGCAAGTGGTGGACATGGTGCCTGAAGTTCATAACTGTTATTGTTTTAGGATATACATTCGTTGTTAACCTGATTACATTTATCAAAGACGGTTACGGCGGATATCCGTCAGGTTTCGGCTGGGGTGTAGTGGCTATTATGGTAGTGGGAGCTGTAGTTCTTACAATAGCAAAGGGCAAGAAGAGCTTCTACGAAAAACCGGAAGATGCTCCCGGCTATGATGATTAATTAAGGAGGTAGACACAAATGACTGCTGGTGCAATAATAATGATGTGCATTGCGTGTGTAGGGCTCTGGGGCGGCTGCGCTGTGTCCCTCGCATTCATGATGAAAAAGAAAAAAGAAAGAACTGAATAACTTCTAAGTATTAAAATCAATACGGCAGGGTCGGTTTTCGGCTCTGCCGTTTATCGTAGCAGGACTTTTTAATCTGTTTTTACGATTGGACTATAAGGAAGAAATTGATATAAAAGACTAGAAATTATTGACATTGCATTTAAAAGTATGTAAAATGGATAAGTACTAATAAAATATATGTATAATAAATATAAAGAAAGAAGGAAGTCAAAATGAACAACGGACTGGAGAAAAAATACGGTCTGCTGACGGCGATAGCCATGGTTGTGGGTATTGTAATCGGCAGCGGCGTATTTTTTAAAGCTCAGACAATTTTAACAAAGACCAACGGCAATATGCCTCTTGGCATACTGGCATGGATAGTGGGCGGCTGTATTATGCTGGCATGTATCCTTGCCTTTGCAATAATGGCCACAAAGTATGAAAAAGTAAACGGTATCGTTGACTATGCCGAAGCTGCGGTAAGCAAGAAATACGGATATGCGGTGGGATGGTTTATGACCTTTATCTATTATCCTACACTTACTTCCGTACTTGCATGGCTGTCCGCAAGATTTACTCTTGTATTTATAACATCGGCATGGCCGCAGTTCCCTATGATGATTCCCGCCGAAGAAGGCGGCTGCGTTATAGGGCCTGAATGTATGGCAATGACAGTGTTCTTTATGTGCGCGGCATATTTCGTTAATGCTATTTCACCTAAACTTGCGGGACATTTTCAGGTTGCAACAACAGTAATCAAGCTGATTCCGCTTGTTCTTATGGCGGTAGTAGGCATTATATGCGGTCTTGTTTCAGAGAACGGAGTACTTATAGAGAATATGACTACAACAGGTATTGACCTTGCCGAAACAGCGACAAGCAATCCTCTGTTTGCCTCAATAGTTGCGACAGCTTTTGCATATGAGGGATGGATTATTGCCACATCTGTAAACTCAGAACTCAAGAACGCAAAGAGAAATCTTCCTATTGCTCTTGTCGCAGGCGGACTTATCATAGTTATAATCTATATCGCATACTATATAGGCGTTGCAGGCGGAGCTACGGTAGAGCAGCTTATAACTGACGGAGCTACAGTAGCATACATAAATGTATTCGGAAAAGTATTCGGAACAGTGCTTAATCTGTTTGTGGCTATTTCCTGCATGGGTACATTAAACGGACTTATGCTGGGCTGCACCAGAGGAATTTACTCAATCGCTGCCAGAGGCGAGGGCCCTAAGCCTAAGCTGTTTGCGCAGGTTGACCCTGAATCCAATATGGCAAACAATTCAGCAATACTTGGTCTGATGATGTGCGGTATCTGGTTCCTGTTCTTCTATCTTGCAAACCTGGGAACAGTAAACTATCTCGGTTTCTTCGGTTTTGACTCATCAGAGCTGCCTATAGTTACAATATATGCTCTGTATATTCCTGTATTTATAGGATTTATGAAAAAGGCGACAGATTTCGGACCGGTAAAGAGATATGTAATCCCGATACTCGGGCTGTGCGGTTCAATATTCATGGTTATAGCGGCAATATATGCTCATGGCATTCAGCCGGCGCAGGCGGCGGCAGCGGCAGGTGGCGGATTCATATGCCCGATACTCGGATATCTGTGTATATTTGCGGCAGTAATGATAGTAGGACTTATTATCGGGAGAAAAAACAGGAATTAATAGATATTGATAATTAGTATTAAAAGCAGCAGAGCTTCGTTTTTATCGGCTCTGCTGCTTTTCTTAATTTATGTTTTTAAAATCTACATGAAGCCTCATACAGATTTCAAGCAGGAACAGTGCTTCAGAATCTTTTAATGAAACATCAAGAAGTTCCTCTATTTTGTTCATCTGATAAATAAATGTCTGCCGGTGCATATTTATGCTTTCTGCAGCTTTTGAAATATTCCTGATGCGCAGATATGCACGCAGTGCGGACATCAGACTTGTGTTTTTCTCTTTGTCATACAGGAGCAGAGGAGAAATAATATCATAGGCTTTTGATGATATATGACTGTCGGCAGAAAGCACCGAAAGCATGTCAAAAATGAGCGTTTCCTCGTAGCTGTATCTGTGGTTTTTTGTGTATCGGCGACTGTTTGCATAAAGCTCCTTGGCCAGTTTTGCATGAACGAAATAACTGTTGAAATCAGTAGGGCCGCTTTTTATTTCGCTGATTCCCCATGAAAAATATATCAACGGGAAATCAATACCTGTATTCTCTTCAGCCTTATCAAGAAAAGTATTTATGTTTTTGCGTTTGTCCTGTATTGTGTTTTCAATAAACATAACAAGCATATTTTTTTGTGAGGTCAGAATTATTTCTCTGCCGAGAGAGGCCGCAGTAAGCTGAAGTATTTCCCGCAGTCGTCCCATATTTGTATTAAGCCATGAATTCACAGAGATGTTTTTTTTGAAGTTGATCTGCCCCACAATGCAGGTGAACTCCTTTTCAATATTAAGCTCCAGTGTTTCGGCTGTATAAATCATATCCTCTGTGAGATTTGTTCCGGTGCTGATAAGTTCCCATATAAAGTCGTCTTTTACGAGGTGCTGCGTTGCCTGTATTATATCCTCCTTGTAGAACCACAGCATTAATACAGGCGCAAGAGTTCTGGAGATAAGAGCTTTTGTTTTGAATGTTATTTTTGAATGTATGTAAAGAAAACCGTAAACCTTGTTGTTCTGTTTCAGAATGATTTCGCTGTATTCCTCTGCAGTATCGTCGATTTGACAGGTTGTGCGGTTTTTTATTATGTCCACGTCATGATTAAGATGCGATGCTATTATTTTCTGTGCTGCGTTTATTCCCTTGCCGCTGAGATAGCATTTGAGAAGAGCGTTCTGGCACTTTTCGAGATTCTGCAGCAGAGCGTCATTTGAACCTCTTATTTCATCAGTAACTTTTTCGATAATATCAGCAAATCGGTATTCCCATGGTATCTGAAATACTGAAAGATTATTGTCTGCGGCGTGATCCCTGCAGCGTTTGCTCAGTTCCAGTCTGTCATTGGGTATGGCAAGAAGAAATATACTTGCTTTTGCTTTGACAAGGCCGTCTATGAACTCATACATACGATCATCGTTACTTACATATGGAGTTGCAATTGTTATTACCATTTCATTTTCTCTTATAAAATTGTCAAGCGGAAGATCGTTTACAGATACAAATTCGATAGGGCGTTCCTGATGTACGGGCGCTCCTGTAAGATTTCGTGTCCATGCAAACAGATTAAGATTAAAAAAATCACCTATTTTAAACATTTCAGAGACCTCCATATATACAAAATGTATATAATTATAAAATGATTATAATACAAAATATATATTGATACAAGCGAAAGGGTGTGTTAATTTTAAGTAAATATTCGGAATATTCCGCTTAGATAGTGCACTTATAATTTGTTGTATCTGAAAATCAAGTGAATGAGAGGAAAGAAAATGCAAGAGGAAAAAGGATTAAAAAAGAAAATGGGATTCTGGCAGATCTGGGCTCTTGGTGTAGGCGCTGTTGTAGGTGACGGCATGTTCCTGCTGGTGGCTTCTGGAGCGCAGAATGCCGGTCCTGCATGTATCATATCATATATTATTGCAGGACTTATTCTTATGTGTATCTGCATGACTGCCTGTGAACTGGCTGTAGGAATGCCGCGTGCAGGTTCACTTCATGACTGGAACAAGAGAATGCTCGGACCGAGATGGGGAATGCTGGCAGCATTTATGGAAGCCAGCATGAATGTTATATTCCTTGGCTCTGTAAGTCTGGGAACAGGCTACATAAGCAATTACTTCTTTATGTGGACAGAAAATGCTGATATATCCGCTGTAATATGGGGCATGGGTATTCTGGCGATAATATTTGTTATAACTATGCTGGGAGGAGAAGTTACAGGTAAGGCGCAGCTTGGGCTCATCATTGTATTGTGCGGAATAATGGTTGTATTTATCATAGCAGGCATATTATCAGGCAAGACAGCGCCTGAAAACTATGAACCGTTTGCTCCGTTCGGCGGCAAGGGAATATGGCTTGCGATATGCGCAGGAACTTACGCATATGCAGGACCGTTTGCGCTTCTTACTACAAGCGGCGAGGTTAAGAAACCGGAAATACTTCCAAAGGCAATGTTCTGGGCGTTCCTGACTATAATTATTATGTATGCGCTGAGTATGGCTGTATGTCTCGGTCTTGTACATTATACCGAATATGCAACCATGGATTCTCCGTTTACGCTGGCTGCAAAATATGCTTTTGGTAATGCTGCAGGTACGGTGATCAATTTTGCGGCATGGATAGCATGTGTTACATGTCTTGTAGGTGAAATGTTTACAGTTTCCAGACTTGTATACGGCATGGGTATTCAGGGCGTTGTTCCGAAAGCTTTTGGAAAACTTAACAGATTCGGTGTGCCTCATGTCGGCCTTATTTTCAGTCTGATTGTAGGAATGGTGCTGATTCTTATGGGTGTTATTCCGGCGCTCGGAAATGTATATGTAATGCTTACAAATATCTCGGCATCTTTCGGTGTTGTGGCAATGTGCATAACAGTTATAAGCAGCTATGTATATAAAAAGAAATTCCCTGATGAGTATGGCAAGCTGACATGGAAACTTCCTTGCAGGAATCTGTTTTTCCTTGTAAGTATAGTGGGTGGAGCAATACTGTTCTGGGCAACATTCTCGTCAAGTATTCAGACAGTCATTGCCGTATGTGTATATCTTGTAATACTTCTGCTGTTCTATCAGTTCTACTCAAAACCGCACAGTGAAGCGGCAGAAAAATTATCGGAATAAATATTGTTCTATAAATGAATTAAAGGAGGACGCTATGAAAGTAATCGATTTAACACATGTAATTTCAGAAGATATGCCCGTATATCCGGGTACAGAGCCGCCAAAACTTGAGCCGGCAAACACATATGAAAAAGACGGTTTCAAGGAAACGCTGATGTCAATGTATACCCATACCGGCACACACATGGATCCGCCTGCTCATCTGTTTGCAGACAGAACAACTCTCGATCAGTTCCCTGTGAGTCAGTTTGTGGGAAAAGCGCTGGTTATAGACTGCCAGGATCTCAAAGAAGGAGATACCATTACAATTGACAGAATCAAAAAATACGGAAAAAAAGCAGAGGAGGCAGATTACCTGCTGTTTAATCTGGGCTGGGATAAAAGATGGGGCACAGACGACTATTTCAAAGACTATGCGTGCATAGACGATGATGTGGTTGAATTCATATTGAACACAGACAAAAAAGGTGTGGGACTTGATGTTATAGGTATAGATCCTATTCCTGATGAAGACCTGCCTATTCACAAGAAGCTTTTCAGAGAGCATGAGATAGTGAACATAGAAAACCTTATGAATCTTGACAAATGCGGCGACGATCTGTTCTGGTTCTTTGCACTGCCTCTAAAACATGTGAACGCAGACGGATCACCGATAAGAGCTATTGCCTTCTGGCCTGAATAAACAGAAAGGGTGTGAATGACCGGCTGTATTATTGTGGAGCAGCCGAAGTTAAGGAAGGTTGTTATGAGTAAGAGTAATGAATTATACCTACGTGACAAAGAATCTGTAAGTGATATAATGAAACTGCGGTTTTATCCCCTTGTTGTGGAGACCGGAAACAAAGCCGTTCTTACAGATGCAGACGGTAAAGAATATCTGGATTTCAGCGCAGGATGGGGAGTAGCCAATGTTGGATATAATCATCCGCGGATTATAGAGGCGGTATGCAGCGCTGTCAGAAAACTGTCAACAGGTTCGACAATATCCGCTATTAATGAGGAAAGTGTTGAACTGGCAGAGAAGCTTAAAGAACTGCTGCCGGGAGACTTTGACAAGAGTGTCTGGTACGGACATTCCGGATCTGATGCAAATGAATTTATTGCCAAGATTGTACCTTATGCAACAGGAAAAAACAAAATAATAACTTTTGTTGGTTCATATCATGGGCAGACAATGGGATCATATGCGATGTCGGGACATCCTTCGCAGAGCAAACTGAGCGGAGGCGGCGGAAATATAATAAAAATACCATATCCGTACTGTTATCGCTGCGCTTTTGAAAAAAGTCGTGATACCTGTGATCTGTTCTGCCTGAGATATATTGAAAACTACATTTTTGATGCTGTGGCAGCACCTGATCAGATTGGAGCGGTAGTTATTGAAGCCATTCAGTGTGATGGCGGAGATGTTGTTCCTGCAGAGGGATTTATCAAAGGTCTTGAACATATATGCAGGAAGTATGATATACTCCTTATAATCGATGAGGTCAAGATAGGGTTCGGCAGAACCGGCAGAATGTTCGGATTTGAGCATTATGATGTAACTCCCGATGCCGTTATAATGGGGAAACCGCTTGGAGGAGGTCAGCCTCTCAGCGCTGTGGTCGGAAGAAAAGAACTGATGAATTCAGGAACCGGAATGCATCTTTTCACTACAGCAGGCAACCCTGTTGCATGTGCGGCGGCGATAGAGTCCCTAAAGATAATAAAGGATGAAAATCTGGAGGAAAACGCCCGAAAAACAGGGGAATATCTTGTTAAAAAGCTTAATGAACTCAAAGATAAATATGATGTCATAGGAGATGTAAGAGGCAAAGGTCTGGTTATAGGCGTTGAACTGGTAAAAGACAGAGAAACAAAAGAACCGGCATCGGAGCTTTCGGCGCTTGTAGTATACAGGGCATATCAGCTGGGTTTGCTTTTTTACAATTCGGGAATAAATTCAAATGTACTTGAACTTACGCCGCCCCTTGTCATAACAGAGGAAGATGCGGACAAAGCCGTTGATATTATCAGACAGTCTATTGACGATGTGCTGGAAGGAAAAATAAAACCTGAAGAAATCTGCGATTTCGCAGGCTGGAATTAATTAAAGGAGGACACCATGAAAGTAATCGATTTAACACATGTAATTTCAGAAGATATGCCCGTATATCCGGGTACAGAGCCGCCAAAACTTGAGCCGGCAAACACATATGAAAAAGACGGTTTCAAGGAAACGCTGATGTCAATGTATACCCATACCGGCACACACATGGATCCGCCTGCTCATCTGTTTGCAGACAGAACAACTCTCGATCAGTTCCCTGTGAGTCAGTTTGTGGGAAAAGCGCTGGTTATAGACTGCCAGGATCTCAAAGAAGGAGATACCATTACAATTGACAGAATCAAAAAATACGGAAAAAAAGCAGAGGAGGCAGATTACCTGCTGTTTAATCTGGGCTGGGATAAAAGATGGGGCACAGACGACTATTTCAAAGACTATGCGTGCATAGACGATGATGTGGTTGAATTCATATTGAACACAGACAAAAAAGGTGTGGGACTTGATGTTATAGGTATAGATCCTATTCCTGATGAAGACCTGCCTATTCACAAGAAGCTTTTCAGAGAGCATGAGATAGTGAACATAGAAAACCTTATGAATCTTGACAAATGCGGCGACGATCTGTTCTGGTTCTTTGCACTGCCTCTAAAACATGTGAACGCAGACGGATCGCCGATAAGAGCTATTGCCTTCTGGGAATAATACGGCAGCTTGGAAAGGAAACGACAATGATAGAATTTTTATTAAACCATGCAGACAAAAAAACAGTTTCATATCATATGCCGGGCCATAAGGGCTCAAAGCTTTACAGACAGCTCGGTTACGGGAAATGGCTGGATAATTTTATGGACTGTGATATTACCGAGATACCCGGAGCGGACAATCTGTTTCAGGCAGAAGATGTGTTAAAGGATATACAGGACAGATATGCGAAGCTGTACGATGCTAAGAATTCATATCTTCTGATTAACGGCACCAGCGGCGGCCTTATAGCCGCAATACTTGCATCCGTACCGGCCGGCAAAAAACTCCTTATGGCAAAAAACTGCCATAAATCAATATTCAATGCGCTGACGCTCGGTAATATTGAACCTGTCTATCTTCATCCGGAAATCGATGAGGAATACGGCATAACAGGCGCAATAAATCCCGAAGAAGTAAAACGGTTGCTCGCTGAAACCCCCGAAGCAGAAGCTGTGATACTGCCAAGTCCGAACTATTACGGGATATGCAGCGATATAGAGGCTATTGCAGAGGTTGTTCACAATGCAGGCAAAGTTCTCATAGTCGATCAGGCTCATGGCGCGCATCTTCACTTCTTCCACAAATACGGAGCAGGCGATGATATGCCGGAATCAGCCGAAATGAGCGGAGCCGATATAGTTGTCGGCAGCACTCACAAAACACTGGCTTCACTGACACAGTCGGCAATACTGAATCTGTGCAGCGACAGAGTGGACAGATATGTGCTTGAAGACAAACTTCAGGCTGTGCAGAGCACCAGCCCTTCATATGTGCTGATGGCGTCGCTTGACATAAACGCCGAAATTCTCGAAAAGCACGGGCAGCAGCTTATGAATAAGTGGCGTGAAAACCTCGACCGGTTTTACACAGAGGCCGCAAACATAGAGGGGCTTAACATTATGAAAACCGACCTGATGGATGATACCAAAATCAATCTCGATATGGGCGCCTATGGCATCACAGGCGGACAGCTTGAAAAACTGCTTATGGAAAAAAACATATACACAGAGCTCAATACAGGGGATATACTTATGTGTATGACAGGCATAGGCAATACACGAAGCGACCTTGAAAAACTGCTTAAAGCTCTGGAGGAGATTGCAGCGGAGTACGGAACTGCAGAAAAATCAAAAACACAGAGAAATGTAGTGATACCAAAGGGCGGCAGAATGCACCCGGTACCTAAATACAAGGAATTTGTGAAGCTGGAGGATGCCGCAGGCAGAGTCTGCGCAGGCTCGATAATACCTTATCCGCCGGGAATACCGTTTGTATGTCCGGGAGAGGAAATAAGCGGGGAAACCTGCGCATATATCAAAGCCCTGAGAGATGCCGGAGAGAAGGTCATCGGAGTAAATGACAAGGGACAGGTGCTTGTAGGCAGAGAATAGAATAATGAATACAGGATAAAAGGATTGCTTCGGCAGTCCTTTTTTGAAACCCGTCAGGCATATATTGATATCATAGGTGAGGTGTTTTCTGTTTTGTGCAAACTAATAGAGTGAATAAGCACGATTGTATTGAATTTTATGAAAATTTCATCAATATAATTGACAATGGGAATATGCGGGAGTAAGATAAAGGTGATGCAATAATCTTAATTTTCTATAATTTTAAGGAGGAAATGTGATATGAGTGAACAAGTAAAAACTCATGTTGTTGAAGTTGATGAACACGGTTTGAAAAAGCATGACATCAAGGTTTCGACAGTAGTGTTCATGATTTTCTGTCTGGTAGCCGCAGGCTGTTACGGTATCGAAGAAATGATACCTGAATGCGGTCCGGGACTGACAATCATCATGTTATGCGTACTTCCGTTTGTATGGGGACTTCCGTTCGGTCTTGTTGCATCAGAACTCGGTTCTGTAAGACCGCAGGAGGGCGGATATTACAAATGGGTACAGGAAGCTCTGGGAGAATTCTGGGGATTCCAGGCAGGCTGGTGGAGGAGTATTTCAATATATATTGATAACACCACCTATGTAATTCTTGCCGGCGGATATGCTGCAACTGTATGGGATATGGGTATTCCTGCAGAATTTGCGCTTAAATTCGCAATGATAGCTATATTTACAATAATCAATATCCGCGGAGTTAAAGATGTAGGTATTGCAAGTACAATCCTTTCAATTCTTGTAATGGTTGCTTTCGGCGTTGTTGCTATATGCGGATTCATCAACTGGGGCGGAGATGCAGAGACAGCATCAACAATCTCATTCCAGATTACTCCTGAACCTGCAGAGGGAATAGGCGACTGGTTCTTCTACATAGCAGGCGGCATATCAATCGGTATGTGGATGTACTCGGGCTATGAATCAATGTCAACCATAGCCGGTGAGGTTTCAAACCCTCAGGTGATTCCTAAGGGAACAATCATAACAGTACCGCTTATCATGGCAGTATATATCCTCCCTACAACAGCAGGTCTGGGCTCACTGGGACAGTGGGAAGACTGGGGAACAGAAGGTGACTGCGTAGGCTATGCTGATGTTGTAGCTCACTTCTGGGGACCGGCATTCGGAGTAATATTTGTAATAGTTGCAATACTTGCCCAGTGCTCAATCTACAATACATATATAGCATCAGGTTCAAGAGGCTTCTTCTCACTTGCAGACGACCATCTTGCACCACCGGTAATGGTTAAATGCGACAAGAAATTCGGTGTTCCTTACATATCAGTATTATCAGTAGGTATATTCAACCTTATATTCTGTATGTTCCCGTTCGGATTTATAGTTGTACTTGACTGTGCGCTTCTGATGGCATCATATATACTGGTATATATTTCAGCTATGGTATTGAGAAAGAGAATACCTGAAGAAGAATATAAATTCAGGATTCCGGGCGGATACGGATTCCTATGCCTGATATGCATAGTTCCTATCTGTGTAGCTGTATTTGCAACATTTGTAAATGGCTCCGACTACTATCTTGGTGGTATGGTAGGTATTGTTTCCGGTCCTATACTTTACTTCATCTGGAGAAGAAGATACGGCGGACTTACAGCTAAGGATCCTGTAAGATTCCCTAAGAATGAAAAGACAGGACTTGGTATAGGTGATACTAAGAAACTTGCATTCCTGTTTATGATTATGACTATTATGAATGTAATAGCATTAGTATTTGAACCTTGGTATGAAGGCTGGGGAACAGAAGATGCATGGGAAGCAGGCGACTACTTCGACGGTATGTTTGAAAATTCTAATGTAGATGTGATTCTTGGTTCGATTCAGACAGGTCTTTACATACTGACAGCAGTATGCGCAATACTTATGATAGTATTCTTCTTCGTATACAAGAAGGTAGAGCCTAAGAAATAACGATATGTTGATTGCCGTTAAGGCAGCCTTAACATAAAATAACTAAATATTAATCACAACACAAAGCGGAGGCGTTTAGCCTTCGTTTTGTGCATATGTATGAGAGATTAAGACGTTTGAACAGGAAATTTTGCAGGTATTAAATTCAGATAAAACTTCTGGTATAAAGATGCACAGATAAGCTGTTTGGGCTGAATCAGGTTTCAGCTTAGACGGTTTTTTGATGTAACGGCAATAGAGAATATATGGATTAATAACTGTCTGAACAAGGTACATTATTCAGGTTGATTATATAACATGCAGTATTATGGATTAAGGTGTTTGGACAAAAGAAGCAACCTGTATAAATAGTATGTAAAAAACACATTCATACACTTAAAATCAACCTAAAAAGTAAAAAAGAAATATAATACACCAAAAAATAGTAAACATTTATTGACATGTTATGCTCTTGCTGGTAATATATAGCTGCGAAATACACAGTTATATTATTACATAAATACATTTATCAAGGAATTAGAGAGGACAGGATAATGAGTATAGCAGCAGAGGATACAAGAGCATATATTACAGAACAGTTTATGACAACAAGAAGAAAGGAATTCAGCATGACTGATGATATGGTATTTCATATTATATATGGTCAGGGGACGGAGGAATCAAAAAAAGCACTGATAGCATTATTAAACACAGTTACAGGAGAAGAAGCTCCTGTTAAGGACATCAGGATTCTTAATCCCATTGATTATCGTAAAAGAGAAGATAGTAAGCAGGTCGAATTTGATATCAGACTTGAAACAGATTCGGGCGATTTGTTTGATGTGGAGATGGAGAAACAGCCTGACCGGTACTTCCGGAACAGATGTGTGCTGTACATAACAAAATTATGCGATAAATCGTTGGATAAAGGTGAATTGTATGATAAAATGAAAAGAGTGACAATGGTGTCATTTGCAGGAGAGAATTTTCTCGCAGATACAGAGTCATACCATACAGAATTCAGTATCAGAGATGAAACAGGCAGAAGCGAGCTTTCCGACAGAATGAGATTTCATGTCATAGAGATAGACAAAGTGGATAAATCCAAGGCTGTATCCGAAATGACAGCGCTTGAGAAAGTGGCACTGTATTTCAGATATGCAAATGACCCGGGCAGTGAAGAATTAATATCACAGATTATAGATAGCGGAGAGGAGGCAATCATTTTGGCAGAGAATATGTTCAGAGAACTGACGGCAGATGAGATAGCCTATGAGAAAATGCTGGCAAGACAGAAGTTTTTATGGAGATATGGTTCAGGTCTTTCAGCGGCAAGAGAGCAGGGCCTTAGGGAAGGCATGGAGCAGGGGCTTGAGCAGGGACTTGAAGCAGGAATTGCACAAGGCGAGGCTTCCGGCAGAGCAGAGCGTGAGATTGAGATGGCGAAGGCCATGAAATCTGAGAATGAGCCTGTAGATAAAATCATCAGATATACAGGACTGTCTGCAGAAACAATAGAGAGATTATAGAGCAGACAGAACAGAATACTTTTAATTTTTGATCGAGGAGTGCCTGTACGGTACTCCCTTTGCTATCTTTGAAACAAAATATCACCTGCTCCTTGAAACAGACAGAGAAAGGCGATATAATTAGATATTAGATTAAAAAGGCGGTTTAATATGCACGAATATCCGATTACAGAACAGATAGTTAAAATAGCAGAGAAGAACTGCAGAGAAGCAGGAGCCTCAAGAGTAACAAGTGTCAACCTTGTTGTAGGAGACTATTCGGGGCTTGTTCCCGAGTCTATTCATATGTACTTTGACCTTATAGCAGAGGGAACTGTCTGCGAGGGCTCGGAGATAAATATGAAGCGGGTTAAACCCAAGCTGAAATGCCCTTCCTGCGGCACTCTTTTTGAAAGAGCGCCCATGTCCTTTGCCTGTCCCTCCTGCGGCACTGACGGGGAGCCGACCGAAACAGGCAAAGAATTCTATATTGAATCAATTGAGGTGGAATAATGCACGATATAAGAAAGATAAATGTAATGGAGAATATAATGGACGAAAACGACCATATTGCAGAGCATGTCAATGAGCATATGTCTGCACATGGAGTCCTTGTAATAAATGAAATGGGAGCGCCGGGAGTCGGCAAGACAACTACCCTCAGAAACATAATCTCAAGACTTGACGGCATCAAACCCTATGTGATAGAGGGAGATATCGAGTCAGACCTTGATACACAGACCCTCAAAGGACTTGGCATTGACACACACCAGATCAATACCTTCGGCGCGTGTCATCTTGATGCTCCGATGATAGACCATATGATAGACCATATGCACTTCGATCACAGCGAGCAGAGAGCTGCACTGTTTATCGAAAACATAGGCAATCTGGTATGCCCTGCCGAATTTTCAATAGGCGAGCATATCAAAATGCTCATATCCACAGTGACAGAGGGCAGCGACAAGCCTTACAAATACCCTCTGGCATTTGAAAAAGCCGACGTTATAATTCTCAACAAGGTGGACTTGATTCCGTACCTTGACTTTGATGAGGAGTTCTTTATGAAAGGCGTCAGAGCATTAAACAAGGATGTGCCGGTATTCAAAGTATCGGGCAAAACAGGAGAGGGCTTTGATGAAGTGGCAGAGTGGATAAAATCAAAGGCGCTTGCGCTTGAAGTCAGAGAGCATCACCACGACCATGAACATGACCACCATCACAATCATGAACACAAATAGTATGAACAATGATATAATCACCGAAAAAATTAAATTATGGGGAATTGTTCAGGGCGTTGGCTTCCGGCCGTTTGTGGCCAAAATTGCAGACAGGCTTTCGATGAAAGGCGAGGTGCTCAACATCGGAGGACTTGTAGAGATAAAGGTTACAGACACAAAGAAGCGCATAGATGAATTTATACAGGCAATCTGTGACGAGAAACCGGAGCCTGCGGAGATAGTTCATATTGCAAGATATGAGCAGGGCTATACGGCATTTGACAGCTTCACCATACTTCACAGCGGAGAGGGCGATAATGAGGTTGCAATGATACCTGCGGATCTTTCAATATGCCCCAGCTGCCTTGCAGAGCTTAAGGACAGGGACAATCCCAGATACAGACACCCGTTCATATCCTGCATGGTGTGCGGACCCAGATATACTATAATTGACAGAATACCCTATGACAGAGATAATACGGCGATGATTGACTGGCCTATGTGCGGGTTTTGCGAGGGAGAATACACCAGCCTTACAGACCGCAGATATCACGCCCAGACCATATCCTGCCATAGCTGCGGACCTGTACTTTTGTGCAGGCGGCAAAACGGAGATATATGTGACAGAGAGCAGGCCATATCAGAAGCAGCGGAGCTCCTTGCAGCAGGCATGGTCATAGCTTTCAAGGGCGCAGGCGGCTACAATCTGATGGCAGATCCGTTTAACCCCGATGCCGTTGCAGCCTTAAGGGAAATCAAAGCAAGAGAGCAGAAACCCTTTGCAGTTATGTTTAGGGACATAGATGAAATCAAAAAAATCTCATATGTAAACGAGGTGGAGGAAAGGCTTCTTGAGTCCTCTGCAAAACCTATAATTCTGCTGGAGATAAAACCGGCAGAGCAGATAGAGGCTCCCGCATATGCCAAAAGCAAAGATGAGCTTTTAAAGAGCAGATTTGTCGGCTCTTTCCTGCCGTCTATGGGAGCGCAGCATCTGATACTTGAAGCTTTTGGAGGCCCCCTTATAGCAACCAGCGCCAATGTATCGGATATGCCTATGGTTAAAGACGACGGGCAGATGATGGAGTTTATGGACAGACAGCCTCTGATTGCTGCAATGATATACAACGAAAGAGATCTACGGGTGAGGGCAGATGACTCGGTGGTAAGAGTTATAGACGGCAATCCCCAGATGATAAGAAGATCCAAAGGCTATGCGCCTGTACCTCTGTTTGTTGAAGCAGACTGCGACAAAGGCGACATGATATTTGCGGCAGGCGGACAGCTCAAAAACTCTTTTGCGCTTACCAAAGGGAAGTTTGTATATATGAGCCAGTACTTCGGAGATATGGACAGCCTCGAAAACAGAGAAATATATCAGGATAATGTAAGAAGAATGGAGGAGCTTTTCAGAATAAAGCCGGATATGGCGGTATGCGATATGCACCCTGCCTATGCACCGTCTGTATTTGCGCAGAAGCTGGGAATAGAAACAGTTAAAGTTCAGCATCACCATGCCCACATAGCCTCGGTTATGGCGGAGCATAATATTGAGGGAGCTGTGACAGGAGTAAGCTTTGACGGTACAGGCTACGGCACAGACGGCAATGTATGGGGCGGAGAAATTCTGATCTGCGAGGGCAGCAGCTTTAAACGCAGCAGGCACCTCAAATATATCCGTATGATAGGCGGCGACGGTTCTATGAAGGAAGCATGGAAATCAGCTCTGTGCTGTCAGTATGCCTATGAAAACGAGAAGCGCGATAAAGCGCCCGATGAGTTTGAAATACGGCTTGATAAGATTATGGCATACGCTGCAGAGCATCAGAGTGAACTTGCAGAGAAGAATAAAGCGCTGGTATACGGCGCGCTTTCCCATGGGATAAACAACATAACCAGCTCCAGTATGGGCAGGCTTTTTGATGCGGTTTCGGCATTGCTTGGAATTAAAGAATACAATGACTATGAGGGTCAGTGCGCGATAATGCTTGAGGATGCTGCGGCAAGACGTGAAACAGAGGCCGAAAAGCTGGCATATGATTTTCATATGAAAGTGGCGCAGAGCGTGCTTGAGCAGTGCATAAACGTCAGAAACGAAACAGGAATAAATAAAGCGGTTCTTTCGGGCGGTGTTTTTCAGAACAGAATACTTACCGAAAAATGTCTGAAGCTGCTTAGAGATAATAACTTTGAGGTTTACTGCAATATATCGGTAAGCCCTAACGACGGGGGTATAGCTTTAGGACAGAGCTATATAGGAATGAAGATTTTGGAGGAGAGAAGAAATGGCAATTGACAAGGTAAGAGAATACTTCAGACAGTTTGGATTAGAGGATAAAATACTTGAATTTGATGTATCAAGCGCAACAGTAGACCTTGCGGCTCAGGCAGTAGGTGTTGAGGGCGCAAGAATATGCAAAACCCTTTCATTTAAAGATAAGGACGGAGGCTGCATACTGATACAGGCTGCGGGAGATGCCAGAATAGACAACAGGAAGTTTAAGGACAAATTTCATCTCAAGGCAAAAATGCTTACGGCAGAGGAAGTGGTTGAATTTACAGGTCACGCAATCGGAGGCGTATGCGCCTTTGCGATAGAGAACCCGAACGTAAGGGTTTATACAGATGAGTCACTCAAAAGATTTGATACTGTATTTCCTGCGTGCGGCAGCTCCAACAGCGCAATAGAATTCACCTGCGATGAGCTTTTCAGATATTCAAATGCGATAGAGTGGGTAGATGTATGTAAACTTCCGGAGGAGGTAAAGGAATAATGTGTATAGCAATACCGGGAAAAGTTGAAAGTATAGACGGCAATATGGCAAAGGTTGATTTTAACGGCAATCTTGTAAATGTCAATACCGGAATAATAGAGCCGGAAGTGGGGCAGTATGTGCTGGTTCATGCAGGCTGCGCCATAGAGGTTATGGAAAAAGACAAAGCGCAGGAGCTTATAGACCTGTTTGCAGAGCTGGAGGCATAGCGATGGAGATACAGAAGGTCGTTGAATACCTGCAAAGCTATGACGGCAGGCCCCTCAAGCTTATGGAGGTGTGCGGGACTCATACCTCAAGCATATTCAAAAACGGAATAAGGTCGCTGATTTCGCCTGAAATCAAACTTATATCAGGGCCGGGCTGTCCGGTGTGCGTGACACCTGCCGCATATATAGACAAATGCCTTGAATATGCAAAGAAAGATAACTGCGTTGTGCTGACATTCGGAGATATGATTAAGGTTCCGGGCAGAAACGGAAGCTTTGCGGATAACAAGGGAGACGGCGTCAATGTGGAGGTTATGTATTCTCCTTTTGAGGCTATCGAAAAAGCGGAGAAGAACCCTGAAACAACCTATGTGGTTGCGGCGGTGGGCTTTGAAACCACAGCGCCTGCATATTCGCTGATGCTTGAAGAGGCGCGCAGGAGAAACATATCAAATATCAGGCTTGTGACGGCTCTCAAGACGGTAATTCCCGCTCTTGAATGGATATGCGAAAACCAGCAGGATATAGACGGCTTTATATGTCCGGGTCACGTCAGTGTCATAATCGGAAGCGACGCATACAGAGGGCTTGCAGACAAATACCATAAGCCTTTTGTGGTTGCGGGCTTTGAGGGAGAGCATATACTTGCAGTTATATATGATATAGTAAGGCAGATAGAGGCAGGCGAAAGCCAGGTCAGAAATTACTATACAAATGCTGTTAAGCCTGAGGGCAATCTCAAGGCTCTTGAGGTTATTAACAGATACTTTGAAGCGGGAAGCACCGTATGGAGAGGTCTTGGACCGATAGCGGATTCGGGACTTTATCTTAGAGAGGAATACAGAAACTATGACGGCGGCAGCTTCGGGCTTGATGAGGATATTGAGCTTCCAAAGGCGTGCAGATGCGGAGATGTTATAGTGGGCAGGATAAATCCTGACGAGTGTCCGATGTTCGGCAGGGGCTGCAGTCCGCTGGAGCCTTACGGACCTTGTATGGTTTCGGCAGAGGGAGCCTGCGGCATATGGTACAGAAACGGGAGATAATATGGAAAAAATAATAATGGCTCACGGCGCCGGAGGCAAGACCGGCAGCGAACTTATGAGCAGGATTTTCGGCAGATATTTTAATAATGATGTACTTGAAAAAATGGAGGATGCTGCGGTAGTTGAGGTCAGCGGCAAAATAGCCTTTTCGACCGACTCATTTGTAGTGACGCCTCTGGAATTTAAAGGCGGAGATATAGGCAGGCTGTGCGTGTGCGGCACCTGCAATGACCTGCTTATGATGGGCGCGGAGCCTAAATATCTTACCTGCGGCTTTATTCTTGAAGAGGGGCTTGATATTGAGCTTCTCGAAAGAATAGTAATATCAATGGCAAATCAGGCAAAGGCTGCGGGAGTCAAGATTGTAGCCGGTGATACCAAAGTTGTAGAGGGAAACGGCGGCCTTTATATAAATACATCGGGAATAGGCGTTATACCCGAGGGCAGAGATATCAGCGCTGCCAATGCAAAACCGGGAGATGCTGTCATACTGTCGGGGACTCTCGGCGATCATCACGGCTGCATACTCAGCGCCAGAATGGGAATTGAAAACAATATATCAAGCGACTGCGGATTTCTGGGGGATATAACAGACGCATTGTTTGATAACGATATAGAAGTAAGGACTATGAGAGACGTGACAAGGGGCGGCCTTGGCACAATAATAAATGAAATAGCGGATACTTCGGGGTGCAGGATAGAAATAAATGAAACTGCCTTGCCTGTAAATGAAGAGGTCAGAGGCTTTGCGGAAATCCTGGGACTTGATCCTGTATATATGGGCAATGAGGGCAAAATGATTGTGATTGTGCCGCAGGCTCAGGCAGACAGGGCGCTGGAGCTTATGAGGACTACGGAGCACGGCAGGAATGCTGCGATAATAGGAAGTGTTGCAGAGGGCTCCGGAGTGGAAGTTATAACAAGGCTCGGAGGCAGGAGAACTCTTGATATGCTTTATGGTGAGGGACTGCCGAGGATTTGTTAGAAACCCGAACGGGTATAATTTGATAGTTATGACTAGAAACAGACCCTATCGGGTATAATTAAGATATAAATGAGGCGCTATAACGCTTTTAGTGGTTGGACGTTAGTGGTGGTCTAACTTTACAGGTGGTTTTAGCAAAAACAACAGAGTATGTACAGAATTCGTTCTAGTTTTGCATACTCTGTTTTTTATTGCGAAAATATATAACCTGTACTTAAAAATTTAAGGGTTTATTTAAAACTTTATAGATGAATTTTTGTTTAGCGAGTACAGAACTCTTTTTCTGAACCTGTCAAAGTTTCTGTATCCCGCAGCGGATGTTTTCAGCAGCTTTATGCGAGAATTGATAGACTCTACAGGACCATTGGATATTCGTCTCCCGTCAACTCTGTCAAAGCTGTTTATTATTTCGTTATGCCATTTTGAAAGGCTGCCTGCAACAGTCCTGAATTCCGGCACACTAAAAGTATTTAAATCTTTGATATAGTGGTCAAGTCTGCCATCTATGTCATCTTCCGTGGCGTTCCTGTTGATATCAAGATAATCCTCTTTCAGCATATATGCAACTTCAAGCTCAGGGTCAAATTCCAGCATCATATTGACAAGCTCTCTGGCGTGTATATGCTTTCTTCCTATATCAGAAATATATTTAGGGACATACAATCTCCGGTCATAAGGTATTTCTCTGTAAGATTTGTTTAACAGCCACATATATTTTTTCATAAGATAGTATTCATCCGATTTTCTGTCGAAACTGTTCATAACTCTTATACGAACCTTTGTAAAGGCTCTGTTTATTAAGGCTATGACATGGAAACTGTCAACACATATTTTTGCTTGAGGCAGATAAACAGAAGCAATATCCCTGTATGTATCCCACATATCCATAGAAACATATTTTACAGCTTTGCGAGCGTCTTTGCTGATAGCGGAGAAATACTTTGCGAGAGTATATTTCTTTCTGTCAGGCAGCAGGTCATAAACCTGAGAGGATTTAAAATCAGCCAGAACACAGGCATAAACCCTCTGATGATACTTTACTGCATATACTTCATCCATGCAGAGAATCTCAGGCAGAGGCATTGAAGATATGCCTGCATGAGTGTCAAAGATGCGCTCTGCGGTGGTTACAGAAACAGAGGCCTCTTTTGCGGCCATAGCAAAAGTGATACGAGGCTCTTTCAGCATATTCATAACACGCAGTATGGTATACTTTGAAATTCTTCTGCCGGGCATTGCAAAGGGATTTTTTTCAGGGAACACTTTACCGCAGAGAGGGCAGATATATCTTCTCTGATTGCAAACGATAGTGGTATCAAGACCATTAAGGATAGAGTGGGTAATACTTCTTTTACGGTAGCTGTGTGTTTTAGAAGATGAACTTTTACAAACAGGGCAGGGATGTTCTGCCTTACGAAGCGAAATGACGGCAAAGACAGCATTATCGGAAGAGATAATTTCAATATCGTGAATAATGCGGGGTTCCAAATTGAACATATTAGTGATAAAATCTTTCATATAGATACTCCTTTCATGGTTATATTTTCTCGCAAAAAAACAATACCATAAAAGGAGTTTAAAAGGAGTAGTTCTAATGAGAATTATTCCTTTTTTTATGCTTTGTACAGTAAAATGTACAGAACACCCATAAAGTTAAAGGGTGGTCTGTACCACTAAAAAAGTTAAAGAGCCATAAATGATTGACATTATACCCGATAGGGTGTTATTATGCTGTTATGAATAAGATTGGACAATATATAAAAAGAGAAAGAAAAAAACTGGGGCTTACCCAGGAGGAGTTTGCTGTAAGGGCAGGTCTTGGCATCAGATTTGTAAGAGAACTGGAGCAGGGGAAAACGACTGTAAGGCTTGACAAGGTCAATCAGGCTTTGTATATGTTTGGAATGGAAGCAGTTCCCGGCAGAAAGGAGGATTAGACTGTGGCTTTTGAGTATCGAAAGGGATATGTATTTATTCAGGACAATTATGCAGGGATAATTACAGAAACCGACGAGGGCTATGAGTTTGTGTATGATAAACAGTATCTTGACAGAGAGGATGCGGTGGCGGTCAGTCTGACTATGCCGCTTACTGATAAACCATATAAATCGACAGTGATATTTCCTTTCTTTGACGGACTTATTCCGGAGGGATGGCTGCTTAATGTTACGAGCAGGAACTGGAAAATAGACAGAGATGACAGGTTCGGATTGCTGCTTGCAGCGTGCAGAGACTGCATAGGAGATGTATATATAAGAAATGAGGTGTCAGAGTGAGGTGTCTGTATTGTGGAAGAACGATAAAAGAAACAGCAGGTGCTGAAGAAATTAAAAACTGCTGGCATAAAAAATGTATAAAAGAATTCTTTGGAACTGAAGAAATGCCGTTTATTGATATATCGTCAGAGCAGCTTGAGAAGCTCGCAAATGATGCGGTAAACAAAGGACTTACGGTGCCGGGAGTGCAAAAAAAGCTGTCGCTTCATCTGTCGCAGGAGGGAGAAAGCAGACTTACAATTGTTGATTATCCCACGGGATATATTCTGAAACCGCAGACTGAAGAATTTGAAAGTCTTCCCGAATTTGAACACTTATCCATGAGACTGGCGCAGATTGCAGGGATAAAAACAGTTCCCAATGCATTAATAAAAATCAGCGACGGATATGCATATATAACAAAACGTGTTGACAGACAGATAAAAGACGGCAGGAATATGCTGCTTGCAATGGAGGACTTCTGTCAGCTTGCAGGCAGAATGACACGGGACAAATACAAGGGTTCATATGAAGCCTGCGCCAGAATTGCAGGGCAGTATTCAGTAAGAAAAGGCTTTGATATGACAGAGCTTTTTATGAGAGTGCTGTTCTCATTCATAACCGGCAATTCAGATATGCATCTTAAGAACTTTTCACTGAGAGAAGAAAGCCCTGCGAGCCGGAGCTTTGCTTTGTCAGAGGCTTACGATATGCTTCCTGTAAATATTGTTATGCCTGAGGATGATGAGGAGCTGGCTCTTACTTTAAACGGCAGGAAGAAAAAAATTAAAAAAGCAGACTTTATTGCATTTGCAGGAAGCTGTGAAATTACAGAGACTGCGGCTGAAAAAATAATATTGAAGATGTGTTCTTTGGAGCAGAAATTTATGGCGGAATGTGAACAATCGCTGTTAAATGATGAAAGTAAAGAAAAAATAAAAGAACTGATAAGTCAAAGAATTAAAAGACTGGCAGACAGACAATAAATTTGATATGAACTACTGATTTGTGTATGACAGGCATGCTATAAGTCTGTTGTGAAAGTTCACAAGGGGCTGCAGGCCAGCCTCCACTCAATAGAGCTGTATGTATTGGATAAATACATCTATTATGATAAAATTAGAAACAAAAGGCATAAATATTGCACAATTTTTAAAACAGGAGAGAAAAGAATATGTACAGATGCACAGACTGCGGCAGGCTTGCCTGCTTTGGAGGAGATGCAGGCAGCGCTCCCGAAAACTGTCCCATGAGGGACATTGCCGCATCAGATGAGGTAAGAGAAGAATATATGAGCAGTGAAAACAACAGATTTTTTGTAGAGGCTGCCAAAATAGAAAAAGAGGGCTACGGACAGTGGAACAGAGTAAGAGAAACCATAGAATTCTGCAAAAAAATGGGATATAAAGAAATCGGACTGGCATTCTGTCTGGGGCTGATAAAAGAAGCAAAGACTGTGCAGAGAATATTTGAGGCGCAGGGACTTAATGTTCACTCTGTGATATGCAAAACCGGAGGAAACGACAAGGGCACATTCGGCATACCCAATGATATGAAGCTCAAAGAGGGACAGTTTGAAGCTGCCTGCAATCCCATAGGTCAGGCAAGATTTCTTGCAGATGAGAATGTGGACTTTATAGTTGTTTTAGGCCTTTGTGTAGGCCACGACTCACTGTTCTATAAATATGCGGCAAAATATACAGACGCTTTTGTGACAACTCTCGTGTCAAAGGACAGAGCCACAGGCAACAACCCATGCGCTGCAATATACTGCGCGGGCGGATATTTCAAGGATAAATTCGGAGACAAATAATGAACCTGTTAAGAAACACAGCAAAATTTGCAATGAGTATTACTGCCGATTATATAAACAGAGGCGATACCGTAGTAGATGCCACCGTAGGCAACGGCAATGACACACTGACGCTGTCTGAGCTTGTAGGCGAAACAGGCAAGGTGTACGGATTTGACATTCAGCCGCTGGCGCTTATGAGGGCTTCTGAATTTCTGATGCAAAACGAGGCGCCCTCGGAGATAGAGCTTGTATATAACGGGCATGAGGAAATGGACAGGCATATTTCAGAGCAGGTTTCCGCAATAGTTTTCAATCTGGGGTATCTGCCGTCGGGAGAAAAACAGATTACAACCACAACGGATACTACAATAGCAGCCCTTGACAAAGCCATAGATATGATTAAAGCAGACGGCATAGTTACTGTTGTAATCTATCCGGGTCA
This sequence comes from uncultured Clostridia bacterium, assembly GCA_934256595.1. Lineage (GTDB taxonomy): Bacteria > Bacillota > Clostridia > Peptostreptococcales > Anaerovoracaceae > UMGS973. The sequence continues at coordinate 6,790 of CAKQOW010000022.1, read as the reverse complement.
TCCCGCAGGGCAGATTGAGAAAGACAATGTGCTGGAATGGGGAAATAGCCTTGATAAAGGTATATACCACTGCGCGTATATCTCTATGATAAACCAGCCTGAAAATGCGCCCTGCATAATGCTTGTAACAAAGAAAAAATAGGGAAAGTATAATGAAACATATCAGAAGGAGTATTAAATGGAGGAGAGGATTTTAGTAGTTGACGATGAAAGGGAAATAGCCGATTTGCTTGAACTGTATTTAAAAAATGACGGCTATACTGTCTGTAAATTTCATAATGGAGCAGATGCCCTTGAGTGCATTGAAAATACGGATATTGATTTGGCGATACTTGATGTAATGCTGCCTGACATTGACGGATTTCAGATATGCCGTAAAATCAGAGAGAAATATTATTTTCCGGTGATTATGCTTACGGCGAAAATTGAAAGTGGAGATAAAATAATGGGGCTTACACTGGGGGCAGATGATTACATCACCAAGCCTTTTAATTCGCTGGAGGTTGTGGCAAGAGTAAAAACACAGCTTCGGCGCTACCGAAAATACAATCAGCCGGCAAACAGTGCAGAAGAGCAAAACGAATATGATATCAGAGGGCTGGTAATCAATAACGACAGTCACAAATGCACGCTTTTCGGCAAAGAGCTGCAGCTTACACCTATTGAATTTTCAATACTGTGGTACCTGTGTGAAAACAGAGGCAGGGTTGTTTCTTCGGAAGAACTGTTTGAAGCTGTCTGGAAAGAAAAATATTTTAACAGTAACAATACTGTTATGGCGCATATCGGCAGACTCAGAGAAAAAATGCACGAGCCTGCCAGAAATCCGAAGTTCATTAAGACGGTGTGGGGTGTGGGCTATGAAATTGAATAACAGAAAGGAAGCTTCAGGGCTTTCCAGAAGCATCATAAACAGATTTTTCATATACCTGCTTATTTTATTTGCCGTAATGAGCGGAGGATATTTTGTTTCAGGGATTGTTCTTACAAGGACTTTTGTGTGGAGCAGTTACTCTCCGGTTTATGAGTTCTTCAAAACCCTTCAGGCTCTTGCACCATATATTATAATTGTTGCTCTGGTGGCAGGAGGCATCATATTTATGCTTAAAGCAATCAGAAAATCCACAGGGTATATGGATGAGGTTGTTGGAGCCGCCAAAGCTCTGTCTAATCGTGATGCGCCGCCTGTTGAGTTATCGAATGAGCTTTTGGACATACAAAATGAGCTTAATCTTGCAAGGGCAAGGTCGCAGGAAAACATACGGCTTCGTGAAGAGGCGGAGCAGCGCAAAGCAGATATGATTATGTATCTGGCGCATGACCTGAAAACACCGCTTTCCTCAGTGCTTGGATATTTGAGCCTGCTGCACGATGAAAAGGAAATTTCGCCGGAACTTAAGGAGAAATATCTGTCCATAGCTCTGGACAAAGCAGAGCGGCTCGAGGATTTAATTAATGAATTTTTTGAGATTACACGATTTAACCTTTCTGAAATTGTGCTGCAGTACAGCAGGGTTAATCTTACAAGGCTCCTGGAGCAGCTTGTATTTGAATTCGGACCTATGCTGAAAGAAAAAAATCTGACCTGCAGCCTTAAAGCAGAGGAGGATATAATGCTTTACTGCGATGCGGACAAAATCCAGAGAGTGTTTGACAATCTTCTGCGCAATGCAGTAATATACAGCTTTGATGGAAGCGAGATAAATATTGAAGCAGCAGTCGCAGAAAAAAGCGCTGTGATACATTTCAGAAACCGCGGCAACACCATTCCAAAGGAAAAGCTGGCTCGGATATTCGAGCAGTTTTATCGCGTTGATGCCTCAAGAAGCAGCCGCGGCGGCGCGGGACTGGGACTTGCTGTTGCAAGACAGATAACAGAGCTTCACCATGGCACCATAAGCGCGGCAAGCGAAAATGAAACAATAGATTTTACAGTCAGCCTACCGCTTTCGTAAGAAAATCGTAAGAATTTAAACAGAAAAACATAAGAAACATGTAGGCACAAACAGATAAATTAAACTCCTGTTTTTAGTACAATAGCAGTACTTAAACAGGAGTTTTTATATTTATAAAGCTCATAAGGAAAATCAGTCTGCGCACATGATGCAGCAGAAAGAGAAGGAAGGGATTAAATAATGAAAAAGAAAAAGCTTGCGGTAATTTTCGGAGGGCGCTCTGCAGAATACGAAGTGTCCCTGCAGTCGGCATACTCAGTTATATCAAATATTGATGCAGAAAAATTCGATGCTATAATGCTTGGAATTACCCAAAACGGTGAATGGTATCACTATACGGGAAGTCCGGAAAACATAGCCGATAACTCGTGGCTCTTGGATGCCGGAAATATGTATAAAATATGCTTTTCACAAAGCCCCGAAACAGGTGGCTTTATAGAGTTTACAGACGGCAGTTATACTACTGTAAAAATTGATATGGCATTTCCCGTTCTTCACGGAAAAAACGGTGAGGACGGCACAGTACAGGGGCTTTTAGAACTTGCCGGAGTGCAGCTTGTGGGCTGTGATACTCTTTCCTCCGCACTGTGTATGGATAAGGATAGGGCGCATAAGCTTGTAAGCCTTGCGGGAATTTCGGTGCCCGAATCGATTACCTTCAAAAGAGCGGATATGGAAGCAGCGCTTGAGAAAATCAACAGAGAGCTTTCCTATCCCGTTTTTGTCAAGCCTGTTCGCGCAGGGTCCTCCTTTGGCATTACAAGGGTAGTGTGCAGTGATGAGCTTGAAGAGGCGGTGCTCAAAGCATTTCAGTATGACTGTGAAGTCATAGCGGAGGAAGCTGTAGAGGGCTTTGAAACAGGCTGTGCAGTTATGGGCATCGACAAGCTGATGACAGGCAGGGTGGATGAAATTGAGCTTTCAGGAGGCTTCTTTGATTATACCGAAAAATATCAGCTGGTAACTTCAAAAATTCATATGCCTGCAAGGATAGATGCGGAAACAGAAAAAAGGATTCAGAAGGCTGCGGTGACTATATATAAGGCGCTGGGCTGTTCAGGCTTTGCAAGAGTCGATATGTTTCTGACTCCTGCGGGTGAAATAGTGTTTAATGAAGTAAATACTATTCCGGGATTTACCTCTCACAGTCGTTTTCCGAATATGATGAAAGGAGCAGGACTGTCGTTTTCGCAGATGCTGGACAGACTGCTGGGGCTGTACAGATGATTATGAAAACTGTAACTCTTGACAGAGAAAAAATATATGAAGGAAATCTTATTTTGGTAAATGAGAAAAATCCTATAAGAAAAGCAGCAGATATACAACTTGTGCCTGCTGATGAGAAGCAGCATGACACCCTGCTTGAAGCAAAGGCTGCAGTGGCTCTGAAAAGCCTGCTGAATGAAATATCGGCAGGGGAGTCTATAGTTTGCGTAAGCGGATACCGTTCTCTGGCAGAGCAGACGGAAATATATGAGGACTCGCTGAGAGAAAACGGCGATGTGTTTACACGAAAGTTTGTTGCCCTGCCGGGCAGAAGCGAGCACCAGAGCGGTCTTGCCATTGATTTAGGGTTAAATGCAGGCAGCGTTGATTTTATCTGTCCCGACTTTCCACACAGCGGGATATGTCAGCGTTTCAGAGAAAAGGCAGCCGAGTTCGGATTTATACAAAGATACGAAAAAGACAAGGAGAAGATTACCGGTATTTCCTGTGAGCCGTGGCATTTCAGATATACAGGACTTCCGCACTCCGAGGTTATAAAGCAGATGGGGCTTGCTTTGGAGGAATACATTGACTTAATTAAGAACTGCAGCAGCGAATACCCACTTGAATTTCAGAACACCTGTATTTATTATGTGCCTGCTTCGGAAGGACTTACAGAGATAAATCTGCCGGAGGATAAAGCATATCAGATTTCAGGAAATAACAAAGACGGATTTGTTGTAACTGTGCGGAGGTAGAGCTATGACTGAAAACAGATATTATACAGGGATAGATAAAATGCGCTTTGCAGCGGCGCTTCTGGTTATAGCCATACATACATCTCCGCTTGCTTCCTTTAGTGAAACGGGAAATTTCATTCTGACGCGTATCATTGGGCGCGTTGCGGTGCCGTTTTTCTTTATGACATCGAGCTTTTTTGTGCTTTCAAAATACCGCTATGACGGCAGCAGGCTGTATAAATTCCTGAAAAAAACAGGGATTGTTTATGCGGCGGCAGTTATTTTGTATCTGCCGGTCAATATATACAGCGGGGCTTTTTCACAGTCTGAACTTCTGCCCAATATTATAAAAGATATTATTTTTGACGGCACACTTTATCATCTGTGGTATCTGCCTGCATCTATGGCAGGCATAGTGATTGCAGACCTGCTTATACGAAAGCTGGGATATGGCAGGGGCTTTGCGGCAGCAGCCGTTTTGTACACGATAGGACTCTTCGGTGACAGCTACTATGGCATTGCTGAAAAAATACCGGCTGTCGAAGGCTTCTACAATCTTATCTTTCAGGTGTCCGACTATACACGAAACGGCATCTTTATGGCGCCTGTGTTTATGATAATGGGCGGATTTATTTCCGATATGAGAGGCAGGGTTTCATTTCCGAAGGCCTGCACAGGTATGATTCTGAGCCTTGTGCTGATGTTCGGGGAGGCTATGGTGCTTCACCGAAACGGTCTGCAGAGGCACGACAGTATGTATATATTTCTGCTGCCGTGTATGTACTTTCTGTTCAGTGCGGTGCTGCATTTCAGAGGCAGGCAGAAAAAAGCCCTTCGCAGTGTGCCGCTGATTGTCTATATCATACACCCTATGGTGATAATAGCTGTAAGGGGCGTTGCCGGGCTGCTTCATATGCAGGATTTTTTAGTTCATAACAGTCTGGTGAATTATGCTGCAGTCTGTACCATATCTGCAGCTGCAGCCTGCATGCTTGCGGTATTATGGGAGAGAAACGGCAGAAAACAGAAGCATAATATAAAAACGGAGCGCGCATATATTGAGATAAACCTGGGCAATCTCATATACAATGCCCGGACATTAAAAAAAGCAATGCCAAAGGACTGCTCGCTTATGGCTGTAGTCAAGGCGGAAGCCTATGGCCACAGCGCCTATGAGATTGCTGCCTGTCTTGAAAAAAATAATATAAAGAGCTTTGCTGTCGCAACAATTGACGAGGGTATCAGGCTGAGAAAATACGGCATAAGAGGGGATATTCTGATACTTGGTTATACCGATGTGCATAGAGCCGGAGAACTTAAAAAATACAGACTGACCCAGACTCTGATAGATTATGAATATGCAGGGAAGCTCAACAGGCAGGGAGTTTGCATAAAAGCTCATATAAAGATAGACAGCGGTATGCACAGGCTGGGCTTTGCCTGTGATGATATTAATAGTATTAAGAATGCCTTCAAAATGAAATATCTCAAAATCGAAGGGGCGTTTACACATCTGAGCAGCTGTGACAGTCTTAAAAGAGATGATATTGATTTTACCCAAAGGCAGATACAGAGATTTTATCATGCAATAAACCTGCTGGAGGACTGCGGTATTTCAGTGCCTGAGCTGCATATTCAGAGCAGCTACGGGCTGCTGAATTATTCCGGACTGAAATGCGATTATGTGAGAGTAGGCATAGCTTTGTATGGAGTCTTAAGTACGCCTTGGGATAAAACCGCCTTACAGCCTGAGCTGCGGCCGGTAATGTCGCTCAAGGCAAAAATCGCGCTGACAAGAGAGGTGGCAGAGGGAGAATATGTAGGATACGGCAGAGCCTTTAGGGCTGCATGTGACAGTAAAATAGCAGTGCTTCCAATAGGCTATGCAGACGGCTTTCCGAGAACTCTCTCCTGCGGCAATGCAGGTGTTCTCATAGGCGGCAGGATTGCGCCTGTTATCGGGCGGATATGTATGGACCAGCTTATGGTTGATATAACAGGTATTGAAGGGGTAAGGGCAGGCGATACGGCAGTGCTTATAGGAAGCAGTGCAGATGGTTTCATTTCTGCGCCTGATGTTGCAGAAAGCTCCGGCAGTATCAGCAATGAGCTGCTTGCCCGCATGGGAGCAAGGCTTCCTGTGGTAGTAAAAAATGTGAAATGAAATACAGCACCTGTTAAAGATGACCACGTTATGATATAATGGAGACAATTCATATGAAGGGAGTTTCATATAATATGTATATAATGTGTGGTGATATCCGAACTGTTGAATTTAATTCAGAGTTTGAATATGAGATATTAAATGAAAAGCTTGCACCTCTATACATATTAAACACAGGAAAAATCAGAAGATGGATTGAAGAAAGAGCAGCAGACAGGACCAGAGCTAACATTAGAGCAGTCAAGGGATATCAGAGAATATCAAAGACCGCAGGCGATTATCAGACCGCTATGAAAGTAAATGCTGCTGTGATTACAGATAACTTCTGGGTCAGCGACTGTGACAGCCTTGCCTATGAAGATGTGATTTTTCGCAAAAATGAATACTGGCGTCTTGCACTTATGAGAGATATATCAGACCTGCCGGAAGTTCCCTCCCGCACGCCGGAGCTGAGTAACATCGGCTCGGAGGAAAAGGGCTGGAAGCCGGAGGCAGACAGCTGGTGGCTTTATAAAAACCAGAAGCTAAGCGAAAATCTGTCGGAATATATTACATCGCGGATAGGCATGGCTCTCGGCTTTAACACGCCGTGAGCAAGAAATCCCCCTCCTCTACAGGTGGCGGGATGAATTGCAATAAACACGGTGCTTCCTGACCTTTGTATTGCATAGTAATATAATCTGATTACAAGAGGTAAGCAAGATGGCAAACAAAGCAATTAAGTA